>CAYVZD010000004.1:0-31334 GCA_964456135.1 uncultured Bifidobacterium sp. | reverse complement strand
CAATAGAGCTATCGAATAAAAAATTCTTATTCACCGGTGACATGGGAAGACCAACCCATCCTGTTTTAGTTTCACCAGACGAATTTCCAGCCGGTCAATTCGATGCGGTAATAACTGAGTCCACTTATGGCGATCGGACACACGAAAAACCAACTGGCGAATTTGAGAATGTAATCAACCAAACGATTGATCGCGGCGGAATTGTGTTAATCCCAGCATTTGCAGTGGATCGCACCGAGGTAATTTTGGTTGAACTTCGCGAGTTGATGGAATCAGGGAGAATTCCTCGAGTTCCAATTTTTGTCGATTCACCAATGGCATTAACTGCTTTAGATTTTTATCGCGAAGCGCTTAATGCTGGCCGAAGTGAAATTCGAGAAGATGTAATTGCGCAATGGCGTGGCCGTGATCCATTTGATCCTGGAACACTCGAAGAACGTCGAACAGTTGAGGATTCCAAATCATTAAATGATCAACGAACACCTTGCATTATTGTTTCAGCAAGTGGAATGGCTACTGGGGGTCGAGTTGTCCATCATTTAGCAAGATTGCTGCCTGATGCCAAAAACACAATATTGCTAGTTGGTTATCAAGCAGCTGGTACTCGTGGTCGGCAATTAGAAAATGGCGAAAAACGAATCCGAATTTTTGGTGAAGATGTACCAGTCAGAGCACAAATAGCCAATGCTGACACTTTTTCAGTTCATGCCGATGGTGATGAGCTAATAAATTGGCTCAAAAAAGCATCGCAACCAAAACAAGTTTTTGTAGTGCATGGCGAGATCGAATCTGCAGACATATTTGCTAAACGAATTAGAACTGATTTGGGTTGGAATGCAATTGTGCCAAAACCTGAACAAACTTTTAACGTTTAAAGTTCGATACCTTCATGTTTAAGTAGCGCTGCTTTAAGCGGCAAACCAAAACCATAATTGCCCAATTGCCCACCAGTTTTTACAACTCGATGACAAGGAATTATTGGCGCAATTAGGTTCGATGCACAAGCTGTTCCAGCGGCCCGAATAGCCAAAGGGCGTCCGGCAGATTTAGCTAGTTGTGCGTAACTAACTACTGTTCCACCTTTTACTTTGCGCAACTCTTTCCAACAATCTTGCATAAATTCACCACCGGGCTGGCGAACTTTTAATTTATTGAAAGCTGCTAAGTCACCATCAATCCACCGATTAATTACTTCAGTTACTCCAGCAAGCTTTGCGTCTTTTTTAAACTCAGTTACATTAATTTTTTGGCCAGCCTTGCGCAAGAATTTTGACATTGGTACGAATGCTGCACCAATTACAACTGGATATTTTTCAACTTCAACTAATACTGACATTGGCACCCAAGGAGTCTTTATTTCATATCCCAGAATTTTAGACATTAATCTTCAAGTGCCTTTCCTGCACGTTTTATCGCTTTTCGCAAAATCTTTTTGCTCGTAGCTAGATTGATTCGAACAAAGTTTTGTCCACTTGGTCCAAAATCTTTGCCATTGTTAAAAGCAACTTTTCCTTTTTCTAAAATTTGCGCAGAAGCATCAGCTAAACCATAAGCAGTTAAATCAACCCAAGCTAAGTATGTACTCCGTGGTACATCATATTTTGCTTTTGGTAAATGTTTTTTAAGTAACTTATTTAAATATTTGCGATTGCGATCTAGGTTTTTCATTACAGACTTAAGCCACTTTTCGCCATCTTTGTAAGCGGTGTAACTCGCCCAAGCACCCAAAATAGATGCCCGCCATGGAGTCGTCATCGGCAATTCATCTAATTTTTTATGAAGCGCTTCGTCACTTGTAATTATTTGAGCGCATTTAAGTCCGGCAAGATTCCAAGTTTTACTTGCTGAAGTTATACAAATACCGGTTTCACGCGCATCATCATTTAGCGCTAGATAAGGAATGAAGTTAACTTCATTAAATGTCAGTGGGGCATGGATCTCATCTGAGATCACAATCACACCGTATTGTTTAGCCATTTTGGCGATTTCCTGAAGCTCGACTCGAGAAAATACATGCCCGACCGGATTATGCGGATGGCACATCAGAAATACTTTTGCTCCATTAGCAAACGCTTGTTCAAGTCCTTGGCTATCGAGTGTCCATTGCCCAAGATCGTACTTAAGCGGCACATCGACTATCTCGCACTTAGTCTCTTTAACCCAGTTATAAAAGTTGTGATAAACCGGTGAATTAATTACGACTTTGTCGCCAGGATTTGTGAAGACTCGAATAACTTCAACACCGCCAACGCCAACGTCAGTCACCAGTCGAAATTGTTTTGGATCAACTTGCCAATTCCATTTTCGTTTTGCAAATTTGGCAAATGCATCAGGAAGTTCAGGGATTATTCCGCCATATCCAACGTCTGAGCGCTCGACCATGTCGATAAGCACATCTTTAATTTGCTTGGCGATTGGGTAGTCCATCTCAGCAACCGGCAGTGGCAAAATTTCTTTATTAAACCCTCGCCACTTAACACTTCTTCTTTTTCGTAATTTGCGCAGCGAATCGGCGGTTACTCTCACACGAAAAGGTTAGCAACTACTACGGTTTAATAATCGTGATTCCAGGTAAGGTACCGATATTTTTCATAGCCGATGGCACGTCTTCAAGTTTGATTGAGCGCTCAATTAAGGAGTCTGGTCTTAGCAATCCAGTTGAAATGTCATCTAACATTTGTGGATATGCCATGGCCGACATTCCATGGCTCCCTAAAACCTGTAATTCACGACCAATAACTAAATGCATTGGAACTGTTGCAGTGTCACCAATAACTGCAGGTGGCAATAAACCAATTTGAACATGCCTGCCCAGTCGGCATAATGATTCGATAGCTAACTTCACCAATTGGGTATTTCCTAGTGCATCTACCGTTACATCAGCACCAAATTCAGTTAATTTCTTGATTGATGCAACCACATCATCATGGACTGAATCTAGAACTACTTCGGCACCGGCTAACTTTGCTCTATCTCGTGCCTGATGAGACGTATCAATTCCAATTACTCGGGCACCACGAGATTTAGCAATCATTACCGCAGCTAGACCAACTCCGCCACAACCGAAGACTGCAACCCATTCACCAGTTTGGACTTTAGCCACCTGAACGATCGCTCGATAAGAGGTAGCAAATCGACAACCAAGTGAAGCCGCAGTTTCAAACGAAATATTTTCTGGAATTGCTACTAAATTAAAGTCTGCATTTGGAATCCGAACGTATTCAGCGTATGAACCAGCCCCATTAAATCCAGGTTGCCACTGAAATTTACAAACTTGGGCGTTACCGGAGAGGCAATCGTTACATTCTCCGCAACCACATACGAATGGCACTGTGACTCGGTCGCCAACTTTCCAATTTTTGACTAGATTGCCGACTTCATGGATTACCCCAGCGAACTCATGCCCTGGCACATGAGGCAACTCTTTTATGTCACTGTCATGGCCTTGCCAACCGTGCCAATCACTGCGGCATAAGCCGGTAGCCATCACTTTGATCGTTACCCCATGTGGCCGGGGAGTTGGGATTGGCAGTTCACCTATATATAGGTCAGCCCCAAAAGCATCAAAAAGCACCGCTTGCATGGAATAAGGGTAGTAGAGCCAATAAATATCCACAGAAATTACTCGGGAATAGACTTTTGCCCTTTTGGGTTATGATATTTGTCCTTGAGCCGACTCGACTCAAGGTATCTGATAACTGAGGTTTCAGGTGCTTTGTAGGAGTCGGCAAGGCGAACTAGTAACTCTATGGAGGAATAAAAATGGCTCGTGCAGTAGGTATCGACCTTGGAACTACTAACTCGGTGGTCTCGGTCCTAGAAGGCGGCGAACCAACTGTGATCGCAAATGCAGAAGGTTCTCGTACCACCCCATCAGTGGTGGCCTTTGCAAAAAATGGTGAAGTTTTAGTCGGTGAAGTAGCTAAGCGTCAGGCGGTAACTAACGTTGACCGCACTATTCGCTCAGTGAAGCGTCACATGGGTGATAGCTCATGGAGTATCGACATTGATGGCAAAAAATATAATGCGCAAGAAATTTCAGCACGTGTGCTTCAAAAATTAAAGCGTGACGCTGAAGCCTATTTAGGTGAAACTGTAACTGACGCAGTAATTACTGTTCCGGCTTATTTCAATGACGCACAACGTCAAGCAACTAAAGATGCTGGACAAATTGCTGGTTTAAATGTGCTTCGCATTGTTAACGAACCTACTGCAGCTGCGCTTGCATATGGTTTAGATAAAGGCGAACAAGATCAAACTATTTTGGTATTTGACTTGGGTGGCGGTACTTTCGACGTTTCCCTTTTAGAAATTGGCGAAGGCATTGTTGAAGTTAAAGCCACAAGTGGCGATAACAACCTTGGTGGTGACGACTGGGATCAACGAATTGTCGATCACTTAGTTACTACTTTTAAGAATGCAAATGGTATTGATCTTTCAGCAGACAAAGTTGCGTTACAACGTTTACGTGAAGCTGCAGAAAAAGCAAAGATTGAACTTTCTTCTTCACAGTCAACTAACATCAATCTGCCGTACATCACTGCATCTGATGCTGGTCCGCTGCACCTAGATCTAAGTTTGACTCGCGCTGAATTCCAAAAGATGACAGCCGACTTACTAGAACGTACTAAAGCACCGTTCAATCAAGTTGTGAAAGATGCCGGAGTAAAAGTTTCTGACATTAATCATGTAGTACTTGTTGGTGGCTCAACTCGTATGCCAGCCGTAACTGATTTAGTTAAAGAATTAACTGGCGGTCGTGAGCCAAATAAGGGAGTTAATCCAGATGAAGTTGTGGCCGTAGGTGCTGCGCTACAAGCTGGTGTGCTCAAGGGTGAAGTTAAAGATGTACTTCTTCTAGACGTAACTCCACTTTCTCTTGGTATTGAAACCAAGGGTGGGGTAATGACTAAGTTGATCGAACGCAACACAACCATCCCAACGAAACGCTCAGAAATTTTCACAACTGCTGAAGACAATCAGCCATCTGTGTTAATTCAGGTATTCCAAGGTGAACGCGAAATGGCCGCTTATAACAAGAAGTTAGGCACTTTCGAACTAACTGGTTTGCCACCTGCTCCACGAAACGTTCCGCAGATCGAAGTAACTTTCGATATTGACGCAAACGGTATTGTGCATGTTTCAGCTAAGGATCTTGGCACTGGCAAAGAACAGTCGATGACTATCACTGGTGGCAGTGCATTGTCTAAGGAAGAAATTGATCGCATGATGGCAGATGCAGAATCTCACGCCGAAGAAGATCGCAAGCGCCGAGAAGAAGCCGAAATCCGTAACCAGGCCGATGCATTAGTTTTCCAGACTGAAAAGTTCTTGGAAGAAAATGGCGACAAAGTTCCAGCAGAAGCAAAATCAAATGTTGAAGAACCACTTGCTGAACTTAAGAAGGCACTTGAGGGTGAAGATCTTGAAGCCATCAAGAATGCGGTTGAAAAAGTTGGGGTGGCTAGTCAAGCACTTGGTGCCGCGTTATACGAAAACACCAAGAGCGACGCAGCTGCAGCAGGTTCAACAGATGATGAAGTTGTAGACGCAGAGATTGTTGAAGAGGCTGAATCTAAGTGAGTGAAAACGACCAAGCAGTTCACGAAACTGAAGGCGTAAAAATCACTGATAAGCGCAAACTTGATCCGCAAACAGGTGAGCCTAGGTCAACTGACCAGGCCCCTGTTTCGGATGGAGTATCGCAATCAGCTCAAGCCGATCCTGTTGCAGAGTTAACGGCTGACCTACAGCGCCTACAGGCTGAATATTCAAATTACCGGAAACGTGTTGAGCGCGATCGGGAAGTAACTCGCGAACTAACAATTTCTGGAACGCTAGCTGAGTTCTTGCCAATCATTGATGACATTGGAAGGGCTCGTACGCATGGTGAACTCGAAGGTGCATTTAAAAGTGTCGGTGAAGCCTTGGAATCGACTGTTCATCGCTTGGGACTAAAACCATTTGGTCAACCAGGTGATGAGTTTGATCCAACAAGGCATGAAGCCATTTCGCATGAACACAGTGCTGATGTTGATAAAGCAACTTGTATGACGGTTTACCAACCAGGTTACGAATTCAACGGAAAAATAATCCGTGCTGCAATCGTCAGTGTGGCAGACCCGGTAGCTGATTAATTAAAGCAGTAAGTAGCAGAAAGGAGGCAACGAGTAAGTATGGCGGTTAAAGATTACATAGAAAAGGACTATTACAAAGTTCTTGGCGTTGCCAAAGATGCAGAAGCTGCTGAAATAAAAAAGGCATATCGCAAGTTAGCTAAGGATTTACATCCAGATAAAAATCCGGGTGATAAAAAAATCGAAGATCGATTTAAAGAAGTTAGTGAAGCTTACGATGTGCTGGGCGATCCAAAACGACGTGCTGAATATGACGAAGCACAAATGTATGGCGGACAATTCCGTGGTGGCTTTAACCCAAACGATATGTTTGGTCCGGGTGCTCGAAATTTTGGCTCAGGCGACTTTGGTTCGATGGGCGACATTGGTGATTTAGGCGATTTACTTGGCGGATTTTTTGGTGGCGGTCGACAACGCGGGCCTCGTCGTGGCGCGGATTTAGAAACTTCGGTAACCCTAAGTTTCGAAGATGCAATACACGGAACAACACTGCCTTTGCGGTTAGCCTCGCACAATGTGCAAGCGCGGATACCTGCTGGGGTAAATAACGATCAAAAAATTAGATTAAAAGGTAAAGGAAGTCCTGGAGAACCAGGTGCTCCCGCTGGTGACTTGTTTATCAACGTAACTGTTGCACCGCATCCAATTTTTGGTCGGGATGGGAACAATTTAACAATCACTGTGCCGATCAAATTTGATGAAGCAGTCAATGGCGCGGACATAAAAGTTCCAGTTCTTGATGGCACTCCAGTGACAATTCGAATTCCTGCCGGAACAAAATCTGGAAGTAAATTCCGAGCTCGCGGTAAGGGAGTTGCTAAACCTCAAGGCGCAATAGGTGACTTAATTGTCACTGTAGAAATTGCCGTTCCAGCAGAGCTTTCCGACGACGCAAAACGTGCATTGAATTTATTTGCAAGTGCAACATCTGAATTTGACCCACGTGCAGAGTTACTCGAAAAGACCGGAGATTTATCGAAGGGAGGCAAGCGTGGATAACTATGAGTTAAGTGATGAAGTTCCGCTCTACGTAATTTCAGTAGCAGCCCAGCTTGCCGGCTTGCATCCGCAGACACTAAGACAGTATGACCGCCTTGGCTTAGTTTCACCAGATCGCACACTCGGGAAAAATCGACTTTATTCACTTAAAGACATTGGCAGATTGCGCGAAGTTGCTCGGCTATCCGCCGAAGGTGTAACGCTTTCAGGAATTATTCGAATTTTGGCACTAGAAGAACAACTGGAAGCAACTTTGCGTGAGTTAGCTGCATTGCGTGCTGCAGTGCAAGGTCCATCAACAGCACTTGTTGTCTGGCGACCGCAAAGAAGGGCGCTTTAAATTTTCAAAAAAACTCGGGTAGGTAAGAATGAACGAAAACTATACAACTAAGTCACAAGAAGCAATTCAAAGTGCAGCAACCTCTGCTGCTGTCAACGGTAATCCAAGCGTTGAAGCAGCACATTTATTAGTTGCGTTATTAGAACAAAGCGATGGCATTGCTGGCGCATTACTCGATGCAGTCGGTGCTGATAAATCTGTAGTTTTAAAAAGTGCTCGCGATTTAGTTTCTCAGCTACCGGGTGCGACCGGACAAAGTGTTGCGCAACCAAACTTTTCGCAAAGTGCAATTAGAGCAATAAATGAAGCAAAAGATTTAGCTAAAGCACGTGGCGATGAATATATTTCAACCGAACATTTACTTGTCGGTATTGCCAAACATGGCGGAAATGTCGCAGATTTACTTAAGAATTCTGGTGTAACTGCAACCGCACTTTTAGAGGCGATAGAGACTTTGCACGGGGGACGTCGAGTTACAAGTGCTGACCCAGAAGGCACCTTTCAGGCATTAGAAAAATATGGCAATGATTTAACGGCCCGTGCTCGCGAAGGAAAACTTGATCCGGTGATTGGCCGCGATAGTGAAATACGTCGCGTTGTACAAGTACTTTCACGTCGGACAAAAAATAATCCAGTATTAATTGGCGAACCGGGTGTTGGTAAAACTGCGGTTGTTGAGGGACTAGCCCAGCGAATTATTGCTGGCGATGTACCTGAGTCTTTACGCGGTAAAAAATTAATTGCGCTTGATTTAGGTGCGATGGTTGCCGGAGCAAAATATCGAGGTGAATTTGAAGAACGACTAAAGGCAGTTCTTGAAGAAATTAAATCGAGCGATGGCCAAGTAATTACATTTATTGATGAACTTCATACCGTGGTTGGAGCAGGTGCCACGGGTGATTCGGCAATGGACGCCGGAAACATGTTGAAGCCTATGTTGGCTAGAGGCGAACTGCGCTTAGTTGGCGCAACGACTTTAGATGAGTACCGCGAATATATTGAAAAGGATGCGGCCTTAGAACGACGATTCCAACAAGTTCTAGTTGGCGAACCTAGTGTTGAAGACACCATCACAATCTTGCGTGGACTAAAAGAAAAGTATGAATCACACCACAAAGTAAACATTGCTGACTCAGCACTTGTTGCCGCTGCTGCTTTATCTGATCGATACATAACTTCTCGCTTTCTTCCAGACAAAGCAATTGATTTAGTCGATGAGGCAGCTTCGCGATTGCGCATGGAAATTGATAGTTCACCAGAAGAGATCGATCAATTACAACGCCAAGTTGATCGTTTGCGAATGGAAGAGTTAGCACTAGCCAAGGCAACCGATGATGCTTCGGTCGAAAGATTAGCTAAATTACGAGAAGATTTAGCAAATAAAGAAGAAGAACTACGCACACTGCGTGCTCGCTGGGATCAAGAAAAAGCTGGACTCGATCGAGTTGGTGAAATTAAAGTCCGCATCGATGAACTTCGTTCAGAGGCAGAACGAGCATTACGCGATGGAGACCTCGAGCGCGCCAGTCGAATTCAGTACGCCGAACTGCCACAACTTCAGGCTGAGTTAGAAACCGTGAACCAACAAGCTAACCAGCGTTCAGCAATGGTTAAAGAGGAAGTGACCGCAGATGATGTTGCTGAGGTTGTAGCGGCTTGGACCGGAATTCCTGCGGGTCGATTACTCGAAGCCGAAACCCAAAAACTTCTACACATGGAAGAGCTAATTAGTACTCGAGTTATTGGCCAGAGTCGAGCAGTTACCGCAGTTGCCGATGCAGTACGCAGATCACGTGCTGGAATTTCAGATCCGAATAGACCAACTGGATCATTCTTATTCCTTGGCCCAACCGGTGTTGGTAAAACCGAAATGGCAAAAGCACTTGCTGAATTTTTATTTGATGATGATCGCGCGATGGTGCGCATCGACATGAGTGAGTATGGCGAAAAACATTCAGTAGCTCGATTAGTTGGTGCACCTCCAGGATACGTAGGTTACGAAGAAGGTGGACAGTTAACCGAAGCTGTTCGTCGCCGACCATACAGTGTTGTGTTGTTGGACGAAGTTGAAAAAGCGCATCCTGATGTTTTTAACATTTTGCTCCAAGTTTTCGATGACGGTCGATTAACTGATGGCCAAGGTCGCACGGTTGATTTTAGAAATGTGATTTTAATTTTGACATCAAACTTAGGGTCTCAATTTTTAATTGATCCAACCTTGTCAGATGAACAAAAACGATCAAGCGTTATGGAAATTGTGCGTGCCTCATTTAAACCAGAATTTTTAAATCGTTTAGACGACATTGTTATGTTCGAACCACTTGGTACTGAAGAGCTAACTTCAATTGTTGATCTACAAATAGCTGCAATTCAAAAGCGCTTAACTGAACGTCGAATGACATTGTCAGTAAGCCCTGCGGCTAAAGATTGGTTAGTACTAAATGGATTTGACCCAATTTATGGCGCACGTCCACTTCGTCGCTTGGTCCAAACTGCAGTTGGTGATCAATTAGCAAAAGCAATTCTGGCTGGAACTATTAACGATGGAGATACGGTGAATGTTGACGTTGTTGGTGAAACACTTTCGGTCAGTGCATAGCTGAAAACTAAATTTATTTGGGACAATTGACTTATGAGTACAGCATTAATTACCGGTGCAACTGCGGGAATTGGTAAATCATTTGCGCAACAGCTAGCCAATCGGGGTTATGACTTAGTTCTAGTTGCTCGAAATAAGTCACGACTCGATGAATTAGCAAATGAATTACAAAAAAATAATCAAATAAAAGTTGAAGTTCTAGTTGCAGATGTTTCAAATCAAAATGAATTAGCAGAAGTAGCCTGTCGTGCCGCTGCTGATGACATTGATTTAGTTGTAAATAACGCTGGGTTTGGTATTAAACAAAACTTTGTTGGTGGCCGAATTGAAGCGGAGCAAAACTTATTGGATGTACTTGTTACTGCGGTAATGCGAGTAACTCATGCTGCTTTGCCTGGCCAAATAAAACGAGATCGTGGCGGGGTAATTAACGTAAGTTCAGTTGCTGGCTGGCTGTCGAGTGGCACGTACAGCAGTGCAAAAGCCTGGGTAACTACCTTTAGCGAAGCCTTAGCTACTCAACTTAAAAAACAAAATGTTCATGTGATGGCTCTTTGTCCTGGCTACACTCGAACTGAATTTCATCAGCGAGCTGAAATGAAGGTTGAAACCATTCCAAATTGGATGTGGTTGGACGTTGATCGAGTAGTTGAAAAAGCATTAAAAGATTTTTTTGCTAATAAACCAGTAAGTGTTCCAGGTTTACAATACAAATTCTTAAGTTTTATTGCGCAATATTTACCAAGACCAATAGTCCGAATTATTTCTAATCAATCAAGATAATTTATAAATTAGCTAAAATGCTTTGAACTGATTCAGTTTTAACTGTCCAGCCACGAAGCTTTGCTTGTAATGACGCTTCTCTAGCTAAGTCACTTGCTTCTTGGGTAATTACAACGGTGACCGGGGCGTCAGGCCAGTCGCTGTAGTCGCCACCGATCTTGGGCATAACTGGATCGATCAGTACATAACCAATTGCTGGACGGCGTAGCGATCGTCTACTAAATCCAACTGCAGGTGCATGAACTGATACTTCGCCAACAAAAACTAAAATTAACTCTTCTGCTGTAGTCGCTAACTGGCCACAAACATGCGCCACCCAGCTAACCTCTTTTGTTGGCGGATTGATCACAAATGGTGAAACTTTTAAGTTGGGAATATGTGCATAGGGATTAATTTCACCTTCAGTTGGAAGGAAAGCCACCGTCGCCATGTAACTACTGTGCCATGACTTTGGTTAGGTGAGCGAGTTCTTGAGTTTGCCTAGGTTTAGGCTGTAGCTATGTCAGATCGCGAGTTATTAAAAGCGCAAATACTTGAAAAAGCAGTAGTTCACGGAAAAGTAATTTTATCCAGCGGGAAAGAAGCCGATTACTACGTTGACTTGCGAAGAATTACTTTAGATGCAATCGCAGCACCAATTGTTGGTCGAGTGATGCTTGAACTAACAAAAGATTTAGATTTTGATGCCGTAGGTGGGCTAACACTTGGAGCAGACCCAGTTGCAACTGCAATGTTGCATGCAGCTAGCGCCAAGGGTCGCCAGCTTGATGCATTCGTTGTTCGTAAAGCAGAAAAAGCTCACGGATTACAACGCCGCATTGAAGGTCCTGATGTAAAGGGTCGGCGAGTTTTAGCGGTTGAAGACACCAGCACTACCGGCGGCTCAGTTTTGACCGCAGTTGAAGCACTTCAAGAAGCGGGTGCAACCGTTGTTGGGGTTGCAGTGATTGTTGAACGTGCAGCTGCGCCGGCAATTGAAGCAAAAGGGTTACCTTATTTATACGCATATAACTTGGCAGACCTAGGCCTGTAATCCTTATTTAACAAACCACTATTTAACGCCAATCTCATTCATGAGAGAATAATTTTTCGGTAAGCCGTTTTCCTAGGAGTAAAAATGCCTATTGCCAGCCCTGACGTATACAACGAAATGCTAGATCGAGCTAAGGCTGGCGCGTTTGCATACCCAGCAATTAACTGCACATCATCGCAAACAATCGTTGCGGCAATCCGTGGTTTTGCAGAAGCCGAATCAGACGGCATTGTTCAAGTTTCTTGGGGTGGCGCTGAATTCGCATCCGGTCAACCGGTTAAAGATATGGTTGCGGGCGCGGCAGCGTTGGCTGAATTTACCCACTCAATCGCAAAAAGCTACAACGTAAATATCGCTTTGCATACAGACCATTGTCCGGCCGAAAAACTTGATGGATTTATGCGCCCACTAGTTCAGATTTCAGCTGATCGAGTTAAAAATGGCCAAGAACCATTATTTCAATCTCACATGTGGGATGGGTCTGCAGTTTCACTTACTGAGAATCTAAAAATTGCAGATGAAATGTTAGATAAGTGTGTTGCAGCTAAAACAATTTTAGAAATTGAAATTGGTGTAGTTGGTGGCGAAGAAGATGGTATCGAAGCTAAACATGATGCCAAATTATTCTCAACTCCTGAAGATGCGTTGGCGATGGCAGAAAAACTTGGAGTTGGCGAACGTGGTCGCTATTTAGTTGCTGCCACCTTTGGTAACGTACACGGTGTCTATAAGCCAGGTAATGTCGTATTAACTCCATCAATTCTTAAAGATTTACAAGAAGCGGTGCAGAAAAAGCACAACACAAAAGACAAGCCACTTGATCTAGTTTTCCATGGCGGATCTGGGTCACTACTTTCTGAAATTCGCGAGGCGCTTGATTATGGCGTCATTAAGATGAATATCGATACTGATACTCAATATGCGTTTACTCGACCAATCGTTGATCATATGTTTAAAAATTACGATGGCGTGCTGAAGATTGATGGTGAAGTAGGCAATAAAAAGGCTTATGATCCTCGTGCTTATGGAAAATTAGCTGAAGCCAGCATGGCTGCTCGGGTAGTTAAAGCGTGTGAGGATTTACGCTCAACCGGTACTCGGATAAAGTAAGTGCGGGTTTGAACTTCTCTGCAAATTCCAGCAAATTCAATATTTGTCTTACGTTAAATAAATAAAGGAGAGCCATGCCTGCCATCGTGCTAGTTGGCGCCCAATGGGGTGACGAAGGAAAAGGTAAAGCTACCGATTTACTCGGTGGCCGAGTTGATTACGTAGTTCGTTACCAAGGTGGAAATAACGCTGGACACACAGTTGTAATTGGCGATAAAAAATTTGCACTGCACCTTTTACCTAGTGGCATCCTGACTCCTGAAGTAACCCCTGTTATTGGAAATGGCGTTGTGATTGATGCTGGTGTACTTTTCACTGAAATCGAAGGACTTGAAAAACAAGGAATCGATACTTCTAAATTAGTTATTAGCGCGAATGCGCATTTAATTACTTCGTATCACGTGACTCTCGATAAAGTAACCGAACGTTTCTTAGGTAATTCAAAAATTGGCACTACGGGTCGAGGTATCGGTCCAACCTACGCAGACAAGATTTCGCGAGTTGGAATCCGGGTTCAAGATTTATTCGATGAAAAGATTTTACGCGCCAAAGTTGAAGGTGCTCTAGCAAATAAGAATCAAATTCTGGTAAAAGTTTTTAATCGCCGTGCAATTACAGCAAATGAGGTCGTTGAAGAATTACTTTCATACGCTGATCGATTGAAGCCATTTGTGGCAGATACGGCTTTGCTATTAAACAATGCACTCGATCAAAACAAAGTTGTTTTACTCGAAGGCGGTCAAGGCACCTTACTTGATGTCGATCACGGTACCTATCCTTTTGTTACTTCAAGTAATCCAACAGCTGGTGGAGCTTGTGCTGGCTCAGGAATTGGTCCAACAAAAATTACTGGTGTGATTGGCATACTTAAGGCCTACACAACTCGAGTTGGTTCAGGACCATTTCCAACTGAACTTCTGGATGAAGACGGTGAAAAACTTCGCACTATTGGTGGTGAGCGCGGCGTAACCACTGGACGACCACGTCGTTGTGGATGGTTTGATGCACCAATTGCACGATATGCAACTCGAGTTAATGGTCTGACCGACATCTTTTTAACCAAACTTGATGTATTAACTGGTTGGGAAAAAATTCCGGTCTGTGTGGCATATGACATCGATGGAAAGCGCAGCGAAGAACTGCCAATGACTCAAACTGAATTCCATCATGCAAAACCTATTTATGAATATTTGCCGGGCTGGCAAGAAGACATCAGTAAAGCAAAAACTTTAGAAGATTTGCCGATTAATGCGCGCAACTATGTGAAATACCTTGAAGAGATCAGTGGCACCAGAATTAGCGCAATTGGTGTGGGCCAAGATCGTGATGCCACGATAAGCCTGCATGATTTGTTGGCAAAATAAGCGGCTACGGTAAAAATATGCATATTTATTCGGTGTCAGACTCACTTGGAAATCCAATTGGTGTTCCGTTAGGCGAAGTAATAAAACCAAGTACGCCAGATGAAAATCTTAAGTTAGTTGGAAAATATTGTTATTTAGAGTCACTAGATGCAAATAGTCACGCAGCACAGCTTTATGAAGCTTTCTCACTAGACACCCAAGGTCGGCTTTGGACCTACATGCCGCAAGGCCCATTTTCGTCAGAAGAGCAATATCGCACTTGGGTTGAAGGTGCTCAACATAAAGCAGATCCATTTTTTTATGCCATTATCGACAACGAAACAAATAAAGCAGTCGGCGTCGCTTCATTTCTAAGAGTTGATCCCACAGCAAGTTCGATTGAAGTTGGTTGGATTACATTTTCACCATTGATCCAACAAAAACCAATCGCAACGGAATCTATGTATTTAATGATGAAGTATGCATTTGAGTTGGGCTATCGCCGTTACGAGTGGAAATGTAACGCATTGAATGCGCCATCAATCAGTGCTGCAATGCGACTTGGTATGTCATTCGAAGGATTGTTTCGACAAGCCACTATGGTCAAAGGTCATAATCGGGATACGGCTTGGTTTTCTATTTTGGATCGTGACTGGCCAACCGCCAAAACCGCTTTTGAAACTTGGTTAGCGCCAGAAAATTTTGACGCCCAAGGTCAACAAAAACAAAGACTTTCTGAGTTAACTGCGCCAATTGTTGAGTCTCGTTGGCCGTCACTAAATATCGAGGTCCGGTAAACCCATAGGTGAACGAGGCGTAGCATAAAGACAAGTTGCGCTTAATAGGAGACACCATGGCGTTTGAAGCTAACCCAACTCGTGGCCAAGAAGTTTTAAAACTTGATCGAGAGCATGTATTCCATTCTTGGAGTGCACAAGCAACTTTGAATCCAATGTTGATTCAAGGTGCTGAAGGTTCTTATGTATGGGACTACGACGGTAAGCGTTACTTAGATTTTTCTAGTCAGTTGGTTAATACAAACATTGGTCACCAACATCCAAAACTTGTTAAGGCAATTCAAGAGCAAGCAGGCCGGTTGTCGACGATTGCTCCGCAACACGCAAATGACATGCGTGGTGAAGCTGCAAAGCGCATTGCTGATTTAGCTCCAGATGGAATGAATAAAGTTTTCTTTACAAACGGTGGCGCAGATGCAGTTGAAAATGCAATTCGCATGGCACGTATTCACACCAACAAACATAAGATTTTAAGTTTTTATCGTAGTTATCATGGCAACACCACATCAGCCATTACTGCAACTGGTGATCCACGTCGTTGGCCAAATGAATTTGCTATGGGTCATGTTCATTTCTTTGGTCCACATCTATATCGCTCAAGTTTTTGGTCAGAAACTCAAGAACAAGAAAGTGAGCGCGCACTAGCTCACTTAGCAGAAGTAATTAAGTACGAAGGTGCTCGAACAATTGGTGCGATTTTGATTGAAACTGTTGTTGGTACTGCAGGTATATTGGCTCCGCCACCTGGCTACTTACAAGGTGTGCGCAAACTTTGTGATGACAACGACATCTTGCTAATTCTTGATGAAGTTATGGCTGGCTTTGGTCGTACTGGTGAATGGTTTGCATTCGACAATTACCAGGTAAAGCCTGACTTATTTGTTTTTGCAAAAGGATCAAACAGTGGTTACGTGCCAGTTGGTGGCGTAGTTATTGGCGATCACATCGCCAAAACTTTTGATGAACGAGTATTCCCGGGTGGATTAACTTACTCAGGCCACCCATTAGCTGCAGCATCAATTGTGGCAACCATCGACATTATGAAAGAAGAAGGAATTGTCGAGAACGCCAAGATGATTGGTGAAAAAATACTTGGTCCAGGACTTCGTGAACTCCAAGATCGCCATAAAGTAATTGGCGAAGTACGTGGACTTGGAACTTTCTGGGCTCTTGATTTAGTTAAGGATCGCAAAACCAAGGAAATGATCGCACCATACGGTGGAACTTCTCCAGCAATGGCAGATTTAATTGCAGCCTGTAAAAAGAATGGGTTACTGCCATTCACTAACTACAACCGCTTACATGTTGTTCCACCTTGCAATGTTTCTGAAACAGAGGCCAAAGAAGGTTTGGCAATCCTGGATGAAGTGTTTGCATCAATCGATAAGTACTACGAAGGCGCCTAACTCGCTTATTTGCAGTAGTTAATTTGTTGATTGTTGCTTTGTAGCGATTGCGAATAAACTTAGGAAAGTGCTAATCCTCGTAATCGGTCAAGGTGCGAGAGAGCATGCAATCGTAACTAGTCTGCTTAAAGACAAAAATGTCAACGTAGTTTGTGCTCCAGGTAATCCAGGAATTGCTCAAATTGCCAGAACTGTGGCGGTAAATCCAATAGCCGCCGATGAAGTTTTAGCCCTAGCAAAACAAGTAGCTGCAGATTTAGTTGTTATAGGTCCAGAGGCACCACTTGTTGCTGGTGTAGCTGACATCTTGCGCGATCACGGTTTTAAAGTTTTTGGCCCTTCTTCAGCTGCTGCGCAACTTGAAGGCAGTAAAGCATTTGCCAAAGAAGTGATGCAAGAAGCAGGAGTTGCTACGGCAGCTTCAAGTTATTGCTCAACGGTAGAAGAGGCGCGGCATGCGCTTGAAAAATTTGGTGCGCCGTATGTAGTTAAAGATGATGGACTGGCTGCTGGAAAAGGGGTAGTTGTTACCCACGATTTTGATGTTGCAATAGAACATGCTTTGGCTTGTATAGATAGTAGGGACGGCGGCGCCGTTGTAATAGAAGAATTTTTGGCTGGACCAGAAATTAGTTTGTTTGGCGTTTGCGATGGGACAAAAGTAATTCCACTTTCACCTGCTCAAGATTTTAAGCGGGTTAGAGATAATGACGAAGGTCCAAACACCGGTGGAATGGGTGCGTACACCCCACTACCTTGGGCACCGAAAAACCTAGTCAACGAAGTTACCCAAAATGTTTTGCAGCCGATGGTTGACCAAATGGCTAAACGTAAAACTCCATTCGTTGGCTTACTGTACGCCGGCTTAGTCTTAACCAAATCAGGGGTAAAAGTAATTGAATTTAACGTCCGCTTTGGTGATCCAGAAACTCAGGTTGTTTTAGCTAGGTTGGATAGTTCACTCAGTGAATTACTGTTAGCAGCAGCAGATGGAAAATTAGCTCAACTGCCTGAACCGAACTGGAAAACTGAATCTGCGGTCACGGTAGTTATGGCTGCCGAAGGTTATCCAGAAAAGCCAGTCTTAGGCGCACCAATTTCTGGACTCGAAGATGCAATCAGTCAGGGTGCAAAAGTTTTTCACGCTGGCACGGCGCTCGACCACACTGGAAATGTAGTGGTTAATGGTGGTCGAGTGCTATCAATAACTGGAGTCGGTATCGACTTAGCAGATGCACGTAGACGTGCCTATCAAGCAGTTGAGACAATTAAGTTTGCTGGCGAACATCATCGAACCGATATTGCACTTACGGCAGTTAAAGAGGAGATACAAATTCCATGAGTAAACCAAGTATCTCGAATGTGTTGGCTAGTCGGTATGCCTCAACCGGTATGGCAAATATCTGGTCAGCAGAAAATAAGATTTCTATCGAGCGCCATCTATGGATTGCTGTTCTTAAAGCGCAAAAAGACTTAGGAATTGATGTTCCGCAAGCAGCAATAGATGCATATGAAAAAGCCTTACCAAAAATTGATTTAGCCAGTATTGCGGCTAGAGAAAAAGTAACTCGTCACGATGTAAAAGCCAGAATTGAAGAATTTTGCGAGTTAGCTGGATTTGAACACATCCATAAAGGCATGACCAGTAGAGATTTAACGGAAAATGTTGAGCAATTACAAATAGTCGAGGCTCTTTATTTTCTAAAAATAAAAGCTGTTGCAGCCGCAGCAAAACTTGCAGAGCTGGCAGTTAGATATTCAGATGTTGCGTTAACCGGGCGCAGTCATAACGTAGCAGCTCAAACCACTACATTAGGTAAACGATTTGCTAACAGCGCACAAGAGTTGTTAATTGCGATTGATCGGTTAACTGAGTTACTAGAGCGCTATTCAATTCGGGGGATAAAAGGTCCCGTTGGAACCGCTCAAGACATGCTGGACTTATTTGATAACGATGCAGATAAGTTAGCCCAATTAGAAACTCGAATTGCTCAGCACCTAGGAATCAAAAATGTTTTAACTAGCGTTGGTCAGGTTTATCCGCGATCGTTAGATTACGAAGTAGTTAGCGCATTAGTTCAACTAGCAAGTAGCCCAAGTTCATTAGCAACCACAATCCGCTTGATGGCCGGCCATGAATTAGTGACTGAAGGGTTTAAAGACGGCCAAGTTGGATCGAGTGCAATGCCGCACAAAATGAATACTCGTTCGTGCGAACGGATTAATGGACTAGCCGTGATTTTGCGTGGCCACGCTTCTATGGTTGGTGAACTTGCTGGAAACCAATGGAATGAAGGCGACGTATTTTGTTCAGTAGTAAGGCGAGTTGCGCTACCTGACGCCTGCTTTGCACTTGATGGTTTATTTGAAACTTTCCTTACTGTACTTGAAGAATTTGGTGCGTTCCCAGAAGTTATTGAACGCGAATTAAATAGGTACTTACCGTTTCTAGCAACTACAAAAATTTTGATGGCTGCTGTTCGAAAAGGTATTGGTCGCGAAGTTGCTCACGAAGTAATAAAAGAACATGCCGTAGCCGTTGCTTTGGAAATGCGTGGCGCAAAAGGTGGCGATGGGAATCAAGTTTTAGCGCGACTTGCAAGCGACCCAAGAATTGGTTTATCGCTGGAAGAGCTGACTAATTTAATTGCCAAACCAATTGAATTTACTGGTGCAGCCAGAGAACAAGTGGCGCAAATCGCGCAACAAGTTTCTAAATTAGTTGAGCAAAACCCAGATGCAGCCAATTATCGCCCGGAGCCCATTCTGTGAAAGTCAATCCTGTTGATTATCAGTTAGACGAGACTTTCACTCATATTTATTCCGGAAAAGTTCGCGATCTATATAAGTCCCAAGATGGCAGACTACTTTTCGTAGCGAGTGATCGAATTTCAGCTTTTGACTGGGTGCTACCAAACACAATTCCAGACAAAGGGCGCATCCTTACTGCGATGTCATTGTGGTGGTTTGAACAACTTGAAGAAATTGTGCCGAATCACGTTATTACGACAAATGTGCCAGCTCAGGTGAAAGGCCGGGCAATTTATTGCCAAGAACTAGAAATGTTTCCAGTTGAATGTGTGGCTCGAGGTTACCTAACTGGGTCTGGACTTAGTGATTATTTGAAATCAGGGTCTATCTGTGGCAACGGGTTACCACCTGGATTAAAAGATGGATCACTCTTACCTAAACCAATTTTTACCCCAGCAACTAAAGCTGCCCTTGGTGACCACGATGAAAACGTAACTTTTGATGAGGTAATGATCAAGATCGGGATGGAAGAAGCCCAGCAATTACGTCGATTTACTTTGGCGATTTATGAAAAAGCTGCAGCAATAGCCAAATCTCGCGGCATCATTTTGGCAGATACGAAATTTGAATTTGGACTAGGACTAAAGGGATTACATAAAAACAAAATTGTTTTAGCCGACGAAGTTTTAACTCCAGATTCCTCAAGATTTTGGCCAGCAGATCTTTGGAAACCTGGTCAGGCCCAGCCATCTTTCGACAAACAATATGTTCGAGATTGGTTACTTTCGCCGCAGTCGGGTTGGGATCGAAACTCGGGACAAGCACCTCCGGCACTCCCACAAGAAGTTATTGAAAAAACGCGAGAGCGCTACATAGATGCTTATGAAAAACTAACGGGCGAGAAGTTTAATTAGAAACTTTTCTTTATTCGTTCCAGCGTGGGCTAGTGCTCTTCGGTGGATTTAATTTTTCTCTAACCAAGATAATTCCTGGTTGCTTAAGTGAAAGTGCTTCACCTAAATCTTCAACTGTTGTTTCGGTAAAAGATAGGCCAAACGCTTGGGCTAAGGTAGCCCAATCAGGTGAAACAAGATCGACTCCGCGTTCAGGGTGGCCCATCACGATTTGGTCGTAACGGAGCATTCCATAACCACCGTCATCAACTATTAATAATGTATACGGCAGATTTTCTTGCACGATTGTGGCTAATTCACCAAGTGCAAATGCCACGCCACCATCACCACAAACTGAAAGTGTTTTAACTCCAGCGGCAGCAGGCCCAATCGCTGCTGGCAAACCAAAACCAAGAGTGCCCCATCCAACTGGATAAACCAATCTGCGTGGTTTTGGTTGATCAGCGTAAACACCCGTCCAGTAACCAGCAACTGCCATGTCGCAAACTATTACGCCATCATTTGGCCAATACTTTTCGATTGCCCGAACCAGCGCAGTGCCACGTTTTGATTTTTCATCAACTTCAAGGCGTGCTCGTACGTTTTTATTAAGAGTTGCAACATCAAACCAGTTTTCTTGTGGCTTTGTATCTGCAACTAACACATTGGCTACCTTATTGATGTCATTTGCAACAATCACCGCATCAGCATCGACATTTCGCAAAACAAAATCGGGATTAGCATCGATAACTACAATTTTTGCTGGCCATTTGATAGACCAGTTTTTTGTATTCATACCGTCGAGTTGGCTACCAACTACAACAAGCGCATCTGCTTGGCTAAGCATGTTTTCAACTTCGGGCTCGTGGATTGGAACTTTCACACTAAACGGCGAATCTGCTGCAATTCCGCGACCAGCAAATGAAGTAAGAATTGGTGCGTTCCAGTGTGCAGCTAGGTTAGTTAATCCAACCGAACCTTCAGTGGCACCACCACCTGCCCAGATCACAATTTTTTCGCAACCAGTTAACGCATCAACTGCAGCAGCAGTATTTAATTCAAGTATTTCTTGACCGAGTTCAAGTTTTGGCATGGAACCAGTAAATGGTTGACCAAGTACATCAGCAGGAATTCCAAGGTAACCAGCCCCTGCGGGAGCGCGCAATAAATCGCGGATCATTTCTGCAGCTACATCAACTGCAGTAGTTCCGTCTTCCACACTAATTGCCATCGCAATACCATGTAATTTTTTTGCTAACGGTGCAAAAAGTGCTGCTTGGTCATCCATTTCATGAAGTAATCCACGTGAACCGTTCTTGCCTCGTTTAGCAATTGGCGCCTCAGAGGCGATTACAAAAATCGGCGAACCAGAAATTGCTGCTTCGCCAAATGCAGCCACAGTGTTTGCCGCACCAGGTCCAGTCGTTGTTAACGCAACTGCCAAATTTCCAGAAGTTCTGGCTAAACCATCAGCTGCGTATGCCGCAGTTTGTTCATGGCGCACACCAATTATTTTTGGTCGGTTGTTTCCAAGTGCGTCCCAAAAAGCAAGATTATGAACTCCAGGAATTCCAAAAGTGACCCGTATTCCAGCCTGCCAGAGTAGATCGAGGATAGCCCCGGCTACAGTTTGTGAATTTTTGGTGACAGACTGAGACATGTAAATACTCTAGCGTTTTGAAAGAGGCCGAAGTTGTCTACCTTCGTTTCCCGAAACCCTGCAAACTTAACTGATGTTGTAACTGAAGTTCCGGCTGCAACTGCTGCTGACATTGTTGAAGCAGCTCGACGTGCGAAAGCTGCACAAGTTGCTTGGGCAAAGATGCCCGCACCTGCGCGTGGACGTGTTATCGCTAATGCAGGTCGACTATTCGAGAAAAATAAAGACGCACTTTCAAGATTAGTTACTCGCGAAATGGGCAAAGTATTTCGTGAAGCCCAAGGTGACGTGCAAGAAGTAATTGACACTTGTGACTTCTTCTTAGGCGAAGGCCGTCGTCTATATGGCCAAACTGTGCCAAGTGAAATGCCAAACAAGAATCTGTTTACTTTCCGCAAGCCAGTCGGTACAGCTTTGATTATTACTGCAGGAAATTTCCCTGCAGCCGTTCCTTCTTGGTACATAATTCCAGCGCTGCTAACTGGTAACTCCATCGTTTGGAAGCCTTCTGAGTACACGCCAGCAATTTCCAAAGCAATGACAGACATCTTCTATGCAGCCGGTGTCCCTAAAGATGTATTGATCACCGTAGTTGCAGATGGCAAAGAAACTTTCAAAGGTCTGGAAGAAGGTTTGAAACAAGGCCTTATTAATAAGGTCGGATTCACCGGTTCGACAGAAGTTGGTCGCCTAATTGGTGCCAAAGTTGGCGAATATATTCAAAGTGCCTGCCTTGAGTTGGGTGGCAAAAACCCAATGGTGGTTATGCCAGATGCCAATTTAGATCTTGTGCTCGATGGAGCTACTTTCGCTGGATTCGGTACTGCCGGACAACGCTGCACGTCACTTGGCACGATGTGGCTGCATGAAGATATTTATGATCGCTTTTTAGAGGCATATGTAAAGCGAATTGAAAATGAAAAAGTTGGCGATCCTATGCAAGATGTACTTTTTGGTCCAATGATCGCCGAAAAATATTTAGACACCCATGAACATAACTTGAAGATGGTGGCAAGTCATCATCAAGTTCATGGTTCAACTGGCGTTGGTCGAATTAGCGCATCTAATCCACGCAAAGGTTTTGTTGGCGATCCTGATGCTGGAGTTTTTGCGCATCCAACAATCGTTTCTGGAATTAAAGGTGGCGACGAACTTTATTACACTGAAACTTTCGGACCACTCGTTGGCGTTGGAAAGTTTAAAACGCTAGATGAAGCAATCGAACTCTCAAATGGCCACGGCTATGGATTATCTAGCGCAATCTACACAAGTGATCCAAATTCAGTTTGGCGATTCCGTGAAGGTATTTCAGCAGGTATGGTTTCCATTAATAACTCGACTTCAGGTGCTGAAGCACATTTACCATTTGGTGGTAACGGCAAGAGTGGTAATGGTTCACGGCAAAGTGGAATTTGGGTGCTTGATCAATTCACCAGTTGGCAATCAATGAACTGGGACTGGTCTGGCAAACTTCAAAAAGCCCAGATGGATAACGAAGAAGTTCCACACAATCCAGATTTCACTATTTAGGAAAAACTTAAATGGCTAATCTTCCAGACAAAGTCGACGTAGTTGTAGTTGGCGGTGGCGTTATGGGCGCCTCAGCAGCATTTCACTTAGCTGAAGCTGGCGTAAGTGTTTTGCTAGTTGAAAAAAATGAACTTGCAAGTGGTTCTACTTCTAAAGCGGCAGGCGGAGTTCGGGCTAATTTCTCAGATGAATTGAACATTCAAATGGGAGCAAGATCATTGGACCTGCTTGCTGATTTCAATAATCGGCCTGGTCAAGAAATTGATTTACATCGTCCTGGTTACATGTTTGCCTTAACTAATTCCGAAGACGTTGCAACATTTGAAAAGTCAACTGAGTTACATCACAAATTTGGTGTTGAATCACGAATGCTAACGCCACAAGAAGCACAAGAAATTAGCCCGCTCTTGAACGTTGATGACGTTCTTGCTTGTTCGTTTACACCAAACGATGGACACTGCACACCTGAGTCAGTCGTTATGGGTTACGCATCCGGTGCACGTCGAAATGGTGCCACCGTATTAACCAATGTTGAAGCAACCGGAATTACCGTAAATGGCGGCGAAATAGTTAGCGTGACAACATCTGCTGGTGAAGTAAAAACAAGTGCAGTCATAAATTGTGCTGGAGCTTGGTCACCACAAATAGGCTCTTACGTTGGTTTAGATTTACCGGTAACTCCCTACCGTCGCGAGCTACTTATCACTGAACCTTTAGGTGATGACTTTGCTGATTTACCAGCATCAATGCCAATGACTATTGATTATTCAACTTCGCTTTATTGGCATCGTGAAGGCAAAGGTTTGCTGATGGGCTTTTCAGATAAAACTGTTGGCCCGGGTTTTGATTTCAGTCGCGATCCAAAGTTTCCGGAAAAACTTGCTGAACTTGCTTACGAACGGGCACCAAGACTTCTTGATGTTGGTGTTGGGTCTGGTTGGTCTGGTTTGTATGAAGTAACTCCGGACCACAACGCATTATTGGGCGAATGGAATGGAGTTTCACGCTTCTTGTATGCAACTGGCTTTAGCGGCCATGGTTTCTTAGAAGGTCCAGCAATCGGTGAAATTTTGCGCGATCTTTATCTTGGCAAAACTCCGTTTGTCGATATCAGTCCGCTAAGTGTTGATCGATTTTCAAATGGTGGACAACTAAGGCCAGAGAAGAACATCGTTTAGTGGTAAAAATTCCAGGTTGGTTGAAACCAGCTAAAACTGTTCCGCATGCACCATGGAGTGCTGGTGAATCAAATTGGAAAGCTAAGCCACGCACTTATTTAACTTTGCTTCTAGGTCTTTGGCTTTTTGGTTCTGGTGAAGCAGCCTTGGTGGCTGCTCAAGCCGGACAATCACCTTGGACCGTATTTTCTGAAGGTATTTCAATTCAGTTTGGCCTAAGTATTGGCTGGGCAACATTTTTTATTTCACTATGTGTTTTGCTGCTTTGGATTCCGCTTAAACGAAAGCCGGGCGCCGGCACCTTATTGAATGTGGTTTTTGTTTCGATGGCTTTGGAAGTAATGATTCCATTTTTCCCAAGCCCACAAACAAGTTTTGCTCAATTAAGCCAAACCCTTTTTGGTATCGCACTAGTTGGACTTGGCTCAGCACTTTATATTCCAGCTAATTTAGGTGCTGGACCTCGTGATGGATTAATGACCGGTTTGCACTTTAAAACTGGAAAACCTGTTGCTCGAATTCGATTGACACTTGAGGTAACAGTTTTAATTATTGGCTGGTTACTTGGTGGCACAGTTGGAATCGGTACCGTGCTTTTCAGTTTATTAATTGGTTACAGTGTTGCCTTTTGGTTTGGCATTGTCGATAGAGTCGATCACCGAAAATCTTAGCTACCTTAATTTGGAACGATAGATTCTAAATTTTCCACAGGTTTTTGTTTAGAAATTCTGGCTAGTTCTGCCACGTAAACTCCGGCCAACATAGTGAAGCCACCAATAATTTGAATTAAATTCAAGGATTCACCTAGTACTACCCAAGCAATTAAAAATGCCACTAACGGTTCAAACATGCCCATCAAACTTGCACCAGCTGCACCCAAATGCTTAATTGCCATTACTACGAGTACAAATGGTAAAACTGTTCCGCCGATAACCATGTAACTGATTAAAACTAAAATCGGAGTTGTTACTTCGCTATTTACAAATGGCTGTACATCAACATTCAGTGATTGCCAAGGGAAATTGCTCCACGGCAAAGTTAGTGCCCAAAATATTGTGGCGATCAAGAAACCCCACATAATTAGTGAAACTGAATCCCGGTTTTCACTGGCTTTCTCGCCAAATAAGAAATAGATCACCAATGAAAAGGTTGCGCCGAATGCAAAGAGAAAACCGACGGTATCTAGTTTGAAGCCTTGCCAAACCTGAGCAACTAGAGCCAGTCCACCGATTGCCATTGCTAGGCCAAGCCAAATTGTTGACTTTACTTTTTGTTTTCGCACATAGCGCACCCACAGCACAATATATATAGGGGCAGTGAACTCGATAAGTAAGGTAATTCCAACAGGCATTCGGCTGATTGCTTCGAAATAAGCCCATTGGGTCAGGGTTATTCCAAGTAGCGCATAAACAACTAACACCGGAATTTCTGATTTAGTTAACTTAAAAGCTTTTCGATTTGTTAAAGCCACAAAAATCAACAAAATAATGAATGCACTTGTCGTTCTAAGTTGTGAAACTCGAGCAGCGTCACCAATGCTAAGCAAAATGATTTTGCTGACAGTTCCGTTTAATCCCCAAAGTGTTGCTGCGATTAAATAAAGTAAATACCCAGTTGCCGCATGTTTTTTAGCTGCAGTAGTCAACCAGACTCACTTTCGAAAATTATTCATAGCAGTTTCATAAACTGCCATTGTTTGGTTCGCAATCTTGTCCCAGCCAAACTCTAGTTCAGCACGTTTACGACCGGCACTTCCCATTCTGCTGGCTGCTTGTTGATCATTAACAACCTGGGTTAGCTTTTGGGCAAATTCCAATTCGTATGCAGCGGTTTCATTTTCATCGTAATTAACTAAATATCCAGTTTCGCCATCTATAACAACTTCTGGAATTCCACCGACATTACTTGCAACAACGGGAACTTCACATGCCATAGCTTCTAAATTAACGATTCCAAGTGGTTCATAAATCGATGGACATGAAAAAACAGCAGCGTTTGAAAGTAACTCGATAAGTTCTGATCTACTGACTTGTTCAGTAATCCAGTGCACGCCAGTTCGAGTTTTTGCTAATTTTTCAATCTGCTCGGCTACCTCTGTACCTAATTCTTTGGTATCTGGAGAAGAAGCACAGAGGACTAAGCCAATTTCAGCTGGAAGTTTTTCCGCCGCTCGCAGTAAATGCATAATTCCTTTTTGCCGAGTGATTCGACCGACAAATAGAACATAAGGTCGGTTTAATTCAATTCCATATTTAGTTAACGCAGCTGTCGAACTAACTTTTTTCATAGCCTCGGTATCAATACCGTTATGGACAACATGAATCTTTGCTGCATCCAAATCTGGGTAGCACTTAAGCAAATCTTTTTTCATACCATGACTGACTGCAATTATTGCGTCCGCAGCTGAATATGAAGTTTGTTCAATCCAGGAAGAAATTCGATATCCACCACCAAGTTGTTCTGCTTTCCATGGCCGCAGTGGCTCCAAACTATGTGCCGTGGCAATGTGAGGAATTCCATGTAGCAGTGAACCTATGTGGCCGGCCATGTTGGCATACCAAGTATGCGAATGCACAACTTGCGAATTGGCAAAGTCACCTAGCATGCTCAGATTTACCCCAATTGATTGAATCGCACCGTTTGCCGAGTCGAGTTCGGTTGGAATTTGGTAAGTCTTAGCACCAGGTTTTGGCTCACCAAAGGCGTGAACATCCACTTCGGCAAGCTTTCGTAACTCATGGACTAAATGTTCAACGTGTACACCGGCGCCTCCGTAGATATCGGGCGGCCATTCCTTTGTAACAATTGAAATACGCACACCACAACTCTATGACTTTCATTAGGCTGGCAGTATGCGCAGGCGCTCAAACGTATTAAGTATTGTGCTCGCTGGTGGCGAGGGTAAGCGATTGATGCCGCTAACTGCTGATCGTGCAAAGCCTGCGGTGCCGTTTGGTGGCTCATATCGACTCGTTGATTTTGTTCTTTCAAATTTAGTTAACGCCGGATACTTAAGAATTTGCGTGTTAACGCAGTACAAATCACATTCACTTGACCGACACATCACAACCACGTGGCGAGTAGGTTCAATGCTTGGCGATTATGTAACTCCGGTGCCAGCACAACAACGGTTGGGACCCAGGTGGTACACCGGTTCTGCAGATGCTATTTATCAAAGCCTTAATTTAATTTATGACGAAATGCCCGAGTACGTTTCAGTATTTGGCGCTGATCACGTTTATCGTATGGATCCAGAACAAATGGTGAACGCACACATCGAATCTGGCGCCAGCGTAACCGTAGCTGGAATTCGTGTTCCAAAATCGCAGGCTAGTGGATTTGGAATTATTAAAACTGATCAATCTGGAAAAAAAATAACTGAATTTCTAGAAAAACCAAGTGATCCTCCGAATATCCCAGATTCGCCGAATGAGTGTTATGCATCTATGGGCAATTATGTTTTTAAGACCGAAGCGTTAATTGATGCATTGAAAAAAGATGCCGCAGATGAAACTTCTATTCACGACATGGGAAGTAACATAATTCCAATGCTCACCGAAAAAGGTGAAGCAAATGTTTATGACTTTGCTACAAATTTAGTTCCTGGTTCAACAGAGCGAGATAAAGGTTATTGGCGTGATGTTGGAACTATCGATTCATATCACGATGCTCACATGGACTTAGTTTCAGTTCACCCAATCTTTAATCTTTATAACAAAGAGTGGCCAATACTCACAGACTTGCCTCCACTAGCACCGGCAAAATTTGTTCAAGGCGGAAACGCACATGATTCGATTGTTGGTGCCGGATCCATTGTCAGTGGTGCACATGTGCGCACTTCAGTAGTTGCCCATGAAGTTCGGGTAAATGATGGAGCTTATGTTGATGGTTCTGTTTTAATGCCAGGTGTGCAAATTGGACGTGGCGCAGTAGTGCGCAAAGCAATTCTTGATAAAAATGTCATCGTGCCTGATGGTGCTCAAATTGGCGTTGATCTGGACCGAGACCGAGAAAATTACACTGTTACTAGTGGGGGAATTGTGGTTCTTGGTAAAGGCCAACAGGTAATTACCGATTAAAAATTAAAAAATTAACCTCCTGTTTACCTTACGGCAGGGGTGTGTTCGCTTAGAGACCTTACTTTTCAAATGACTAATCGGTCATACGAAAGGAAGGCAAATGCCTACTAAGAACTGGAAGCTTGCAGCGGTTGTCCTCCCGGCTGCATTAATCCTTGCTGCATGTGGCGGCACAAATGAAGGAAGCGCGGATCCAGCAGAATCAACCGCTCAGGTTGCTGCTTCAGAAATTCGCATTGATGGTTCTTCAACAGTTGCACCTCTAGCTGCAGCTGCTGGTGAATTATTCAAAGAAAGTAACCCAGCAGTAAACGTTTCTGTGGGCACTTCAGGTACCGGTGGCGGATTCAAGAAATTCTGCGCTGGCGAAACTGACATTTCAAATGCTTCTCGTCAAATTAAAGATGAAGAAGCTGCAGAATGTGCCGCAGCAGGTATCACTTTCACTGAAATCATCGTCGCTAACGACGCACTAACAGTAGTCGTTAACAAAGAAAATGATTGGGCAACCTGTCTAACCGTTGATGAACTTAAGAAAATGTGGGAACCAGCTGCTGAAGGAACTGTAACTTCATGGAAGCAAATCAGAAGCTCATTCCCAGATGAACCACTAGACCTATACGGTGCTGGTACTGATTCAGGTACATTCGATTACTTCACCAAGGCAATTAACGGTGAAGAAGGTGCATCACGTACTGATTACAACCCATCCGAAGATGACAACGTAACAGTTCAAGGTGTCGAGGGTGCCAAAGGCGCACTTGGTTACTTTGGTTTCTCTTACTACGAAGAAAACATGGACAAGCTAAATGCAGTTCAGATCGATGGTGGCGCAGGTTGCGTTACACCTAGTTCAGAATCAGCTCAAGATGGAACCTACGCTCCACTTAGCCGTCCGCTATTCATCTACGTAAGTAATGAAGCTGCCAAGAAGGCTGAAGTACTAGCTTTTGCTAAGTTCTTCGTGGAAAATGACGATGCGATTACTGCTAAGGCACTATTCGTACCGCTAAGCGAAGAGCAAAAAGCAGCAGCTGCAACTGCAGTTGCTAGCTTGGGCTAGAACTAAATAACCATTGGTTAAGGGGTGCCGAGATCGGGTAGTTGCCCAGATCTCGGCACCGCCTTACCACTAATCTTTTGTTAGCAGATTTATTTAACTGCGACTTTAGATCGAATCAGGAAAGAGCGTTAACCGAAGTATGAGCGCTGTGCGAACGGGTGAAAATACATTTTCACTCAAGTCAGAGTCCAAGCGCAGAGGTGAACGTCTAATAATTTTGGTGCTGTTCATGGCATCGTTAATCTCGATTCTTATCTCTGTTGGAATCGTTTGGTCACTATTGCTACCCGCAGTTGAATTTTTTAGACAAGTATCGATTGTTGACTTTTTAACTGGCACTCGATGGGCGCCAAGATTTAAACCAGCAACCTTTGGTGTTGTCCCATTAGTGGTTGGCACACTTTGGACAACTTTTATCGCCCTTCTCGTTGCAGTTCCTTTTGGTTTAGGTGCGGCGATGTATTTATCTGAATATGCCTCTGAAAAATCAAGGAAAAAATTAAAACCAATACTTGAATTGTTGGCTGGAATTCCAACTGTGGTCTATGGCTTTTTTGCCATTGAGTTTGTTACTCGAGTAGTGCTTAAGGGTTGGCTTGGTCTGGAAATCGGAACTTTCTCGGTCTTGTCCGCAGGTTTGGTAATGGGCGTAATGATTATCCCAACCATAGCCTCATTGTCAGAAGATGCTCTCTCATCAGTACCGCTGGCGATGCGCCAAGGCTCGATGGCGTTAGGCGCCAACAAGATGCAAACAACTTTGCGGGTCGTCTTTCCGGCAGCACTATCCGGTATCGCCGCAGCAATTGTGTTAGGAATTTCGCGAGCTGTTGGTGAAACCATGATTGTGGCACTAGCAGCAGGAAACAAACCAAACATTTCGATGAATCCGCTCGAAGGTGCCCAAACCATGACTGGTTTTATTGCTAATGCTGCACTAGGTGATTCTCGAGTTGGTTCAATTCAGTACGACACACTATTTGCAGTTGGATTACTGCTTTTTGTTTTCACTTTGCTGATTAATTTCATCAGCATCCGATTAGTACGCCGATTTAGAGAGGCGTACTAATGTCATTCGAAATTGGCGTTACGCAAAAGAGTAAAAATAGTGAAAAGAATGTTAAGTCACTAGTTTTTCTTGGTTTACTCTGGTTTAGCCTTTTCGTAGCCTTCTTGTTCTTGATCGTACTGCTAGTGACAACATTCCTTAATGGAATTGGTAGATACGACTTAAGACTTTTTTCTGAGTACAACAACACCACCCCAGAAGATGCCGGTGCCAGAGCTGCAATCCTTGGATCAGTATTTGTTGTTTCAATTACTGCACTGCTTGCGATCCCAATCGGAATTGCTGCGGCAATTTATCTGGAAGAATTTGCCGACAAATCAAAGTGGTACAACCGACTTATTGAATTGAATATTCAAAATCTTGCTGCGGTACCAGCAATTCTTTACGGTATGTTGACCTTGGGTATTTTGACTTTGCTTGGTCTTAAAAATAAAAATGTGGTGATTGGTGGCTCTTTAGCTTTAGCGCTACTTATTTTGCCAGTTATTATCTTGACTACTCGCGAAGCTCTGCGTGCTGTCCCACAAGAAATCCGAGACGGTTCACTTGCATTAGGTGCAACTG
>CAYVZD010000003.1:69448-76191 GCA_964456135.1 uncultured Bifidobacterium sp. | reverse complement strand
TAATCGCCACCGGCGATCTTGCGAAGTTCTTCACGGTTAACAGCGGCAAGGATTGCTTGACGGTGCTTTTCGTTTGGAACCTTAGTGGTGTTGATGAAGAAGAAACGTACATACGGATCTAGTTCATTGAAACGACGCTTTTCGTACTTAGCATCAGAGAACACAACAGCTAGTTTGGCTGGATCAACTGAATCTGGTGAGATTGCGAATTGATCGTTGCCTGAATCAGCCATTAGACGTTCAGTGATTACTGCACCTGGAACAGAGAAAATGTATTCAATGCGATCAGGTAGTGCAGCACGGAATGAGTCAGTTGCTGGATCCCAGTTCTCATTACGAACTAGAACAAGCTTGTCTTTCTTTACATATGACTCAATCTTGTATGGGCCATTTGAAAGAACTTTGTCATCATAGTTTTCACCGGTGTCAGCATCTTTACGCACAGGTGCGAAAGCGCTAAGAGTTACGGTGTAGTTGAAGTCAGCTGCAGGTGAAGCAAGCTTGAATGTAATCTTGCTGCCTTCACATGAAACAGCTGCATCGTATGCGGCTTGACCGGCTGCATCTTCAACATATGGACCCTTGTATACAGAATTGCCTTCTGCATCTTTAGGAATATCCAACATTGAGATCGCATAGGTTGGGCCATCAGTGATGATGTCAGTTGCGAATGTACGAGAAACACCATATTTAACGTCTTCGCAGGTTACGGCTTGGCCATCTTCCCACTTAACGCCATCTTTAATGGTGAATTCCCAGGTCTTACCGCCATCTGGGGTAGTACCGGTGTCGGTAGCAAGGTCAGCTACTAGCTGGCTTGCTTCATTATTGTCCGCACTCAGGGTGTACTGAGTCAGTGTTCGGTTGAGGTAGCCACTAGCAAACGCTAGGTCCTCACCTGTGTAGTTACGCTGCGGATCTAAGTGAAGAATTTGTTCTGCTTCCGTTAGGAAAGTCAGAGTTCCACCCTTAGTACCTGCAGACGCACCGTCTTCACTTCCGCCACCGCAAGCGGTTAACAGAAGTGCTAACGACACCACACCAACGCCGAAGCGGATGCTGGTCGATTTCTTCATGGTTTGTCCTCCATATTTTTGTTCGAGCTCTCGAACTTTTTTTGATTCTTTCGAATCATTCTTATGTCTCCGGTTGAAGTCACAAGAAGTTTTTATGTGCGCCCACTCTTTGGATCAAGAGCATCTCGCAATGCGTCTCCCAGAAGATTGAACGACAAAACTGCAGCCAACAACATAGTTAGCGGTACGAAAAAATAAAACGGATCTACCGTGAAATACCCAACAGATTCTTCGAGCATCGAGCCCCAAGTCGGCGTTGGCGGTACAACTGAAATACCGAGGTAAGCCAAAGTTGCCTCAGCACCAATCAAACTTGGCATCGCAATAGTTGTATAAACCAAAATTGGTGCCCATAGATTTGGTAATAATTCTTTAAAAATAATTCGTCGGTTAGAAGAACCAATTGATATTGCTGCTTCAACAAACTCGCGTTCACGCAGAGAAAGAACTTGGCCTCGAACAATTCGAGCAAGATAAGGCCAGCCAAAAACGCTTAACACCAAAATCAATGTTGTGATTCGCGATGGATTACCTTCGGGCAAACCTAAACCCTGAAGGCGCTGCTCAATTACCGGAGACATGGCAATAATTACCAAAAGTAATGGGAATGCAATTGTAATGTCCATGAAGCGACTCAAAATTGAATCAAGACGTCCTCTTGAATTTCCAGCAATAATTCCTACGATTGTTCCGATAGTTACTGATATCAAAGTCGCACTACCGGCGATTAGTAATGAGATACGCGAACCATAGAGTAACCGAGCCAAAATATCGCGACCGGTGAGTGGTTCAACACCTAATGGATGATCAAGTGAAACGCCACCAAATTTACCAATTGGTAATCCACCGTTATCACTAATTAATTCTGAGTTGAATGAATACGGGTCAACCCCTAGCCAACGGCTAATCAATGGGCCAAAAGCTGCAATAAAAATAATGAAAGTAAGGACAATCAAACTGCCCATCGCAACTCGGTCCCGCTTTAGCCGTAGCCATGCAATTTCTCTGAGGCTTCTACCGACAATTTGGACCTGATCCGACTGAGATTCAAGTGAATCTACTTTGGTTGGATCGGCCATTTAGAGAACTTTCTGTTGCGGTGCGAATCTTTAGTTTATTCCCACAGTTCTAAATCACAATAATTTTTCCTGATCAAAAACTGTAAATAAGCCTATTTTTATGGACTTGGCTGTGAATTAGGTTGTGGGTTTACCCCGATATTCACTAAATCGTAGGCAGATCCCAGGGCCAATTGCACGTAAACGTTGGCCAGATTAGCTGGTCGATAAAGCAACACAGAATCAGCTGAGAGCGGCAAATAGATAGCGTCGTTCGAAATTAATTTTTCAATTTCTTGATTTACTTTGGCCACATTTGAATCACGACCAAATTCAATGTCATCTAAAAGCTCATTGACTTTTTGATTTTCTAAGAGTGCGATGTTTTGGTTATTCCGAATCCCAATTTTTCTACTGTCCACTAGTGGCCCCCAGAATGAAATCGGTGAGTTGTAGTCAGCTGACCAACCAGATGCGACCAAACCAACACCTGTGTTCTTTACGACTTCTGGTGAACCAATTCCATTTGTTAAATAGTTTGCGAAATCATCGTAAGGAAGCGCGTCAACAACAATTCCAACGCGACCTAAACTTTGTTGCAAGACAGAGTAAACCTGCGGCCCAGTTCCGATTTGAACAAACGCAAATTTAACGGTAAATCCATCTGGATAACCACATTCAATTAACTTTTCTCTTGCTTTATCAATATCACCAGAAAAATCTTTACCGGTTGGATAAGGATTAAAAGATTCTTGATAGCCCAAAATATTTGAAGGTGTCATCGAGTTAGCAATAACAGAAACATCAGTTCCACCATGCGTTGCAGCTAGCGCAGTTTTATCGAGCGCATAAGCGATTGCCTCACGACAAGCTTTTCGATCTAATGGCGCTGCGCTTGGTATGAGCGCTAAGAAATTTGTGTAACCAAGTTTTGGATTATCCACTAATTTTCGCTGCTCTTCTGATTCCAATACTTGGATTCGACCAGCAGGGCCCAGTCCCCAGTCAATGCGTAAATCAGCTTCACCATTTAGTACTGAGATATCGGCTGTTTCGCTATCAGGTGAAAGTGTCCACTGAATTTCGTCGACCAGGGGAAACCGAATTGAATCAGTTTCCTGTTTCCAATTTTCATTGCGAATAAATTTGTAAATACCTTCAGCGATTACGAATTTAAATGGGCCACTAGCTGCTGGTCGTTGGCCATATGAGTTTCCAGCGGCTCTAAGTTCTGCATCTCGTTTGGCTGAAATTATTCCAAAATTCGTGGTGGCTAAAATTTTGTCGAATTGAGCAAAACTTCGAGTTAACCGAAACACAATCGTTTTGCTATCAGGCGTGCTTATCGTTGGCAGGCTTCCCGAGTCTGTGACATACGGTCCTAAATAATCTGGCTTACCTGAAGAGCAGGTAGAGAGTAAACATAAAATTTCATTTGAGACAGGGCTTTGTAAAAAATCGTCATAAAGTCGTTCAACTGAAAACTTCACATCGTTGCTTGTTATTGGCGAACCGTCATCCCAAGTTAGGTCATCTCGAAGAGTAAACGTCCAAACTTTGTTTTCCTCAGTTACAACTGGTGAAGCTGCGGCTAAATCCGGAACTGTTTCTAGCCCAGCAATACCAGGTTTACCTGCATGCGCTAAAAGGTTTCGAGTGTATAAACGTAAAATTACTGAGCACCATGCATCGCGGCTTGCAGCTGGATCAAGTGAATTACAGTCACGAGCACTAACGATTCGCAACGTGCCACCACTTTGGGTGCTTTCACCTACAGCTCGATCCAATCCAGCATTAAATGCTGGCGCTGAGTTTGTTGTTTGTGATGATGAAGTTGAAACAAGCAATATAGAAAGAGCTACCGCAAACACCGCTGATCTACGCCGGAATTTTTCCGACTTAGTTAGGGCAAGTAACTTTTCTTTCACGAAGAACTACCTTGTTTTTCGAGCAACTCGATCTCGGTCGACTTTTGCCAAATTCACTTTACGAATTCTTACCGCACTTGGTGTTACTTCAACGCATTCATCTTCACGACAAAACTCAAGAGCCTGTTCCAAGCTTAAGATTTTTGCTGGAACTAAACGCTCCAATTCATCACCAGTTGCAGAGCGAACGTTAGTTAATTTCTTTTCTTTACAGATATTCACGTCCATGTCATCTTGGCGTGAATTTTCACCAATAATCATGCCTTCGTAAACTTCTGCACCTGGCGAGACAAAAAGTGTGCCGCGCTCTTGTAGACCAAAACAGGCGTATGAGGTAACCGCACCTTTTCGATCACTAACTAAAGAACCGGTTGGCCGAGTACGTAATTCACCAAACCAAGGCTCGTACTTTTCGAATATGTGGTGAAGTAATCCAGTTCCGCGAGTTTCAGTTAGGAACTCAGTTCTAAATCCAATTAATCCACGAGCTGGAACCAAATATTCCATTCGGACCCAGCCTGTTCCATGATTGACCATTTGCTCTAGTCGGCCCTTGCGCAACCCAAGTAACTGGGTAACAACGCCTACATAATCTTCTGGTACGTCGATAGTTAAACGCTCGATAGGTTCGTGTAGTTTGCCATTGATTTGTTTAGTTACAACCTGAGGTTTACCTACGGTAAGTTCATATTTTTCGCGCCGCATTAACTCGACAAGAACTGCTAATTGCAACTCGCCACGGCCTTGAACTTCCCAAGTATCTGGACGCTCAGTTTCTAGCACGCGAATTGAAACGTTTCCGATTAATTCTGCATCTAGTCGGGTTTTTAAAAGTCGAGCAGTAACTTTTGTTCCGGTTTCGCCAGCCAATGGTGAAGTGTTAATTCCAATCGTCATCGAAATAGATGGCTCATCCACGGTGATGACTGGCAACGGAATTGGATTTTCTGCATCAGCTAAAGTCTCGCCAATTGTGATATTTTCAAATCCAGCAACCGCAATAATTTCACCTGGTCCTGCAGATTCTGCCGGTACGCGTTCAAGGGCCTGGGTAACAAGAAGTTCAACAACTTTTGCTTTTTCCATCGACCCGTCAGTTTTGCACCAAGTTACTGTTTGGCCCTTTTTAATAGTTCCGTTATGTACTCGGCATAGAGCTAAGCGGCCTAAATAAGGTGATGAATCCAAATTAGTTACGTGTGCCTGCAAGGTTGCTTCAGGATCATAGGAAGGCGCAGGGACAGTATTTATAAGTGTGCTAAATAGTGGTTCAAGATTTTCTTCATCAGGCATTCCCCCATCTACTGGGCGAGTTAATGACGCACGACCAGCTTTAGCCGAGGCATAAACAATCGGAAATTCGATTTGTGCTTCGGTGGCATCTAGGTCGAAAAATAACTCGTAAGTTTCATCGACTACCTCGGCGATCCTCGCATCGGGACGATCTACCTTATTTATTACCAGAATTACCGGTAAGTGTTTTTGTAACGCTTTGCGTAAAACGAAACGAGTTTGCGGAAGTGGACCTTCACTTGCATCGACTAGCAAAATAACGCCGTCAACCATTTCTAAACCGCGTTCAACTTCACCACCAAAATCAGCGTGTCCTGGGGTGTCAATAATGTTTAGTGTCACACCATCTGGCGCTGCCGGCCCAACATATCTAACTGCAGTATTTTTCGCCAAAATCGTAATGCCTTTTTCGCGTTCAAGATCCATCGAATCCATTACGCGTTCATTTACATCTTGATTGGCACGGAAAGCACCTGACTGCCAAAGCATGGCGTCAACTAAAGTAGTTTTTCCGTGGTCAACGTGGGCAATAATTGCCACGTTGCGAATGTCATTTCTAATTGCAGACCGGGTCACTGTCCTAAGTCTAACTGAGTATTTATTAGGTAAATACCGCATTGAATACTGAACAATAACTTTGCAAATGCATGAACTTTGATTTGCCGACATACTAAAAATATGAATTTTGCGAACCAACAAGTTTTAGTAATAGGTGCTGCTGGTGCACTCGGATCTCGCTTTACGCAGCAACTTATAGCTGCCGGAGCAACTGTAATTGGAACTGCTCAGACTTCTGAAAAACTCAACCAAATTGATTCACGAGTTGCCGAGAAATACCAAGTTGATCTTGAATCAAGTTCATCGATTGAAAATTTTGTGAATCAGTTAAAACAAAATCAGCAGAAACTGTCTGGTGTGATAATCGCAAGTGGCGTTGTTGGTTTCAATTCAGCTGAAGTAACTAATTCCGATGAAATAAACAGGATCACTCAAATTAATTATTTGGGCCCAAGCCAATTAATTAATGCGCTTTTCCCACTTTTGAAAAGTGAAGGCGATGAGGGATCATTCGTTCTTGGAATCACTGGCGTAGTGGTTGAGCAAACTTTCCCTGGGATGAGTGCTTATACAAGTAGTAAAGCTGCATTTTCCGCGTACTTACAATCAATCACCAAAGAGTGGCGTCGCTACAAAATTAAAGTTACCGAAGCAAGGCTGGGTCATACCGAAACTGGATTAGCCAATCGGGCAATTTTTGGTTCTGCTCCGCAAATGCCAACTGGCTTAAACCCAGACACAGTTGTAACAAAAATGCTTGAGGCTGTTTTTGAAAAGAAGAATCTGATTAGTTCAGCGGAGTTTAACTAAACGTTAAACCTAAATTCGAC
>CAYVZD010000003.1:60393-69348 GCA_964456135.1 uncultured Bifidobacterium sp. | reverse complement strand
ACATAGTCCTTGCCTTCGATTCGGACTTTGCCTTGGGATTTAGCTTCAGCCATGGATCCTGCAGAAACTAAATCTTCAAATCCAACAACTTCAGCTTTAATAAATCCTTTTTGAAAATCCGTATGAATTACGCCAGCAGCCTCAGGAGCAGTAGCTCCTTTTTTAATTGTCCAAGCTCGAGATTCTTTCGGTCCAGCTGTTAAGTAGGTCTGCAAGCCAAGTGTGTCAAAGCCAACTCTTGATAAAACCGTGATGCCACTTTCCTGCTGTCCAACGGATTTCAATAATTCAAGTGCTTCTTCATCTGGTAATTCGGTTAAATCTGCTTCAAGTTTTGCATCTAAAAAAACTGCCTCAGCGGGAGTAACTAATTGACTTAACTCTTTTTTAAGTGTTTCATCGACAAGTTCGTCTTCATCTAAATTAAACACATAAATAAATGGCTTAGCCGTCAGTAAAAATAGTTCACGTATCGGACTTACATCCAGTCCAGAGGAAAATAATGTTTTTCCGCTATTCAATATTTCAGCCGCTTTTTCTGCCGTAGCTAAGGCCTCAGCTTTAGCTTTATCCTGCTTTGCCTCTTTTGTAAGTCGAGTTATCGCTTTTTCTAAGGTCTGCAAATCGGCCAAAATTAATTCAGTATTAATAGTTTCAATATCGGAACTTGGTGAAATTTTTCCATCAACATGTACAACATCAGGATCATTAAATGCCCGAATGACTTGGCATATTGCATCTGACTCGCGGATGTTTGCCAAAAACTTATTGCCTAACCCCTCACCTTCACTTGCACCGCGAACGATTCCTGCAATATCTACGAAAGTAACGGTGGCGGGCAAAATTTTCTCAGAACCAAAAATTTTGGCCAGAACTTGAAGCCGATCATCCGGAACAGCAACTACACCTGTGTTTGGTTCAATGGTTGCAAACGGATAGTTTGCCGCAAGAACATTGTTCTTCGTCAATGCATTAAATAACGTTGATTTACCAACGTTAGGTAATCCCACAATGCCAATAGTTAGGGCCACGGCACATAAGCGTAGTGGTAAAAATTCAACTTCCCAATTTTGCTTAATCGTTTAAATGTTCAAATCTGGCGATAGTTCAATTTAAATAGCGGTAACTTAATACCTATGTCAGAAACCACCCAAACCCGAACACCTGGCACCCATGGTTGGACTTATCAGGGTGTGTTCATAATTTTGGGTATTGGTCTTGCGATTGCAATGTTTGCTGACGTTTTTTTGAATAGAAAAGTCGATTTAATTTCTAATGTGACACTGCTTGTGATGAGCGTTATTGCTGGATGGAAAGTGCGGACCAACGATTACTTGGCAGCAATTTTTGCACCTGCTTTTGTTTGGTTCATAGTTTTGATGACTGTTGGTCAGTTGGCACCAAAACGCGGCGGCAGCCTGTTACGTGAGCAAGTACTACACATCGCTTATGGGTTATCGGCACATGCCGGCTGGATACTCTCAGCCACAATAATTGCTGGCGCTATCGCTGTGATTAGGCGTGGGCGGAACCTTTAATTTCCCGTCGTAATTCTGGTGGCAGCGCAAAAGTTAACTTCTCAACCGATGTTTCCACTTCTTCAACCTCGGAATAACCCAATTGCGCTAAGTAAGCAAGTACATCAGTCACCAAAATTTCTGGAACTGAGGCGCCACTTGTTAAGCCAACGGTTTCTACTCCGTTGAACCAATCCTGAGAAATTTCAGTAGCGCGATCCACGCGCTTAGCAACTTTGCTTCCAGCTTCAAGAGCCACATCAACTAGGCGAACGGTATTCGATGAGTTAGCTGAGCCAACTACAATCATCAAATCGCACTTAGAAGCAATCTCCTTAACTGCGGCTTGTCTATTTTGCGTCGCATAGCAAATGTCATCACTTGGTGGATCAATTAATTGCGGAAATTTTTCGCGCAGTTTGTGCACGGTTGCAAGTGTTTCATCAACCGAAAGTGTGGTTTGAGATAGCCAAGCAACTGGTCGATTAGGGTCAACTTGAACATTTTCAACATCTTCAGGACTTTCTACCAAAGTCATATGCTCTGGAGCTTCGCCCATCGTGCCTTCGACTTCTTCGTGCCCTTCGTGGCCAATTAAAAGAATTTGGTAGTCATCGCTGGCAAATCTTTTTGCTTCAGAATGAACTTTGGTCACTAGGGGGCAAGTTGCGTCAATGGTTTTCAAGTTTCGCTCGCTCGCCTCTTGATGAACAGCTGGCGAAACACCATGTGCAGAGAAAACTACAGTTGCACCTTCGGGAACTTCATCTGTTTCATTAACAAAGATGGCGCCTTTTTCTTCTAATGAAGATACGACAAATTTGTTGTGCACTATTTCTTTGCGAACATAAATTGGCGCGCCGTAATGTGCCAAAGCCTTTTCAACTGTGACAACTGCTCGATCAACCCCAGCACAATATCCGCGAGGTTTAGCTAGTAAGACTTTTTTAGAAGACACATTTCTAATCGTAACCCAACCCTTAAATACTGCCAGTTCGAGGCAGAATAGAAAGGTGTCATCTGAGTTTAAGTTAGGCGTTTCAGCCGAATCACCATTCGCCGTTCATCAAGTAAGTGCACTAGTTAGTGATTGGATTAGTCGCCTTGGCACTATTTGGGTAGAAGGACAATTAATTGAAGTAAAAGGTGGACGTGGTTTAACTTATCTAACTCTTAGAGATGTGCAGAGTGAAGAAGTATTAAAAATGTACATGCAGTCTGCATCTTTCATTCAAGTAAATCCAACACTCGAGGCAGGATCACGCGTAGTTGCTGAAGTCAAAGCAGACTGGTGGCCCAAGCGTGGATCAATGCAATTTAAAGTTTTTCAAATTCGCTCGGTTGGACTTGGCGAACTTATGGCCAGACTTGAGGCACTACGAAACATACTTGCAGTCGAAGGTTTATTTGATGTCGAACGAAAAAAACCATTACCTTTTTTACCGAGAAGAATTGGGTTAATTTGCGGTAAAAACAGCGATGCTATGCATGACGTAATTAAGAATGCCCGACGTCGCTGGCCAGACATCGAATTCGTTGTTCGAGAGGTTGCCGTACAAGGTGCAACGGCTGCAAAGGCTGTTTGTACAGCGCTAAGCGAACTTGATGCCATCGATGATGTTGATGTAATTGTTGTGGCTAGAGGCGGCGGATCTTTTGAAGATTTGCTTCCGTTTAGTGATGAAAAATTAATTCGATTAGTAGCAAGTTTGGAAACTCCAATAGTTTCGGCCATCGGCCACGAAGAGAATAAGCCGCTACTTGATTACGTTGCCGATTTCAGAGCCTCTACTCCAACAGATGCTGCGCGAAAAATTGTGCCGGATGTTCGAGAAGAATTAGCTGATATTTCGACTGCCCGCCTGCAATTAAATTACTTAGTTGATAACAAAATCAAGACTCTGCGTCATCAACTTGAAATGGTTCTAAGTAGACCAGCACTTGCTCATCCTGGTGAATTGATTACCCAACGAATTGAAGCAAACCAACAAAAACGGCAATTGATTTTTAGTTTGGTTAGCAACAAGGTCGACCTTGCATTTGCCCAATTAGATGGTGTGCAATCTACGTTGCGCGCACTATCTCCGCAAGGAACCTTAGATCGTGGTTATTCAATTGTCCGCAATATTGCGGGCCAAGTAATCAGCAAAACTGCACAGGCAAAAAAAGAAGATTCATTGATTATTAGATTTGCCGATGGTACGACAACAGTTAAACCAACCGGTTAGTCTTCATCGACTTCTGGTCGAAGTGCATCGAGTTTAGCTTTAGCTGCGCTTAACTTTGCTTCACAAATTGCAGCAAATTTTTCGCCCTGTTCCCACAATGTCACCATGTCATCTAAGGGCAGATCTTTATCTTCTAACTTTGCAACAACTTCATCAAGTGCTGCTTTGGCTTGTTCGTAAGTTAGTTCAGATTTATTCGCGGCCATGAGAAAACTCTATCTACTTTTAGTTAATTTTTACTTTGCGATTTCCAAGCTAGTAATAAATGTCTCGAGTTCTGCCAAATCGACCGTTCCAGAAACTATGTAAATTAATTCACCTTCGTTGCGGACGTATCCGTTGGTTGCAGGATCAAGCGATATGCATTTTTGCCAATCCTGATTTGCAATTTGTTTTGTGTCGGTGCACTGCGCGTTTGGAATGGTCGCAGACTTAATTTGTGCAAAATCTCCGTCGCTTTGCCATAAGGAAATAAATTCATCATTAGAGGCAAAACCCAAGTACCAGCGAGTATCGGTACCGTCGCCATAAGATTCACTTTCAAACCTGGCTGATGTAACTTCAAAGTTTTCTGGAATTTTACTTGGAATATATACGGGCCAATTTGAATTCGCTACGGCATTGTCGATCGCGCCTGTGTAATCGACAGGTGCAATGTAATCTTTAGCAGGCCGCCAAGCAATAACCAGAATTACTGCGACAGCCACGAAAACAGCACCCATGGACAACACCATGTCGTATGCAGTTTCTCTGCCTCTTTTTTTAGCCACGTAACCATTGTGCTGGCAAAGATTAGACCCAACAAATTAAGAAGATTAGTTAAGCGAGTTAGGCTTAAGTTATGCCTGACTTTAAATTCACCGAAATTCTGCCAACTAAACCTGCTGACCCAGAATTTCGCTTGATTACTAAAGAGGGAATCTCAACAAGCAAAGTTGGGGACCGAACTTTCTTGCATGTTGCACCTGAAGTTTTAGAAAAAATTGCATTTGAAGCCATTCATGACATTTCGCACTATCTACGTAGTGATCACTTAGCTCAATTACGCAGCATTATTGATGATCCCGAAGCTTCTCCAAATGATCGATTTGTTGCCATCGACCTTTTAAAGAATGCAAATATTTCTGCTGGTGGTGTTTTGCCAATGTGCCAAGACACTGGAACTGCAATCGTAAGTGCTAAACGAGGAACTCAAGTTCTGATAGATGGCGATGATGTCAAGCATTTATCTAAAGGAATTTATGATGCTTACCAAAAATTAAATTTACGTTATTCCCAAATGTCTCCGGTAAACATGTGGGAGGAGAAAAATACTGGTGACAATCTGCCAGCCCAAATTGAGATTTATACCGATACAAAACCAGGTCATGAAAATGAATATGAGTTATTGTTCATGGCTAAAGGTGGCGGAAGTGCCAATAAAAGTTTTCTTTTTCAAGAAACTAAGGCGGTATTAAATCCGAATAGTTTTCTTAAATTCATGGACGAAAAACTTCGCGCCATTGGTACTTCTGCCTGTCCGCCTTATCACTTAGCTGTTGTAGTCGGTGGAACTAGTGCTGAATACGCGCTTAAAGTCGCAAAGTATGCCAGCGCCCACTACCTAGATGAATTGCCAACCGAAGGTGGCACCGCTGGTAATGGATATCGCGACTTGGCTATGGAAAATGAAATTCTGAAATTAACCCAAGAATTTGGAATTGGCGCTCAATTTGGTGGTAAATATTTCTGTCATGATGTGCGTGTAATTCGGTTACCGCGACATGGTGCATCCTGTCCGATTGCGATTGCAGTGTCTTGTTCGGCGGATCGACAAGCAATTGTAAAGATCACCGCTGAGGGTGCTTTTATTGAAAAACTCGATCGTGACCCTGCACATTACTTGCCCGAGATCGACGAATCAAAACTTGCCGAAGACGTTGTTCATATTGATTTAAATCAATCAATGGATGAAATTCGAAAAACACTTTCAAAGTATCCAGTTAAGACTCGCGTTTCATTGACCGGACCGATGATTGTGGCTCGAGATATCGCACATGCTCGAATTCTTTCCATGCTTGAAAGTGGTCAAGAAATTCCTGAATACTTTAAAAATCACGCGGTTTACTATGCTGGTCCAGCTAAAACGCCAGCAGGTTACGCTTCTGGATCCTTTGGTCCGACAACTGCTGGTCGCATGGACATATACGTTGACCGATTCCAAAAAGCTGGCGGTTCATTTGTGATGCTAGCTAAAGGAAACCGCAGCAATGCAGTGACAAAAGCATGTCAAGAAAATGGTGGGTTTTATTTAGGCTCGATTGGTGGTCCAGCAGCGCGACTGGCCAAAGACAATATTAAAAAAATTGAAGTTTTGGATTTTGCAGATCTAGGAATGGAAGCAGTTTGGAAAATTGAAGTAGAAAATTTTCCAGCTTTCATAGTTGTTGATGACAAAGGAAATGATTTTTTTGCCGAAACTATGAAGCCTGTTGCCAACCGAATTCCAGTTGGACCACCCAGTTAACTTCTAATTCCCCAAGGTTGCCAACCTCTGGCTAACCAGCCGCGATAAGCAACTTGGTCCTGCTGTTCACAGGTTGCTAAATCGGCTGAGGGTGCAAATTCCAATCCACCATAGGTTTTCCAAAATGAGGCATTCATTTGCCACTTACCCCGATATTTACCTCTGGCACCTATTGCTTTGCAGTTACCCTTTGATTCTTTTTTAATAACTTTGATTGCTGTTGGTGAAGTAATCCACATTTCAAATGAAATAGTTGGGCGCTGCGCTTTTGTTAATCCCCGAGTTGGATCGGTTTTTACCGCACTCGAAGAGAATTCAATTGCATTGGCTGAGGTACTCGTAACTGGGATCGCTAAAGCTAAAGCGCAAAGAATTACTTTAATTTTGTTTGTCATACCTAAATCACCTTGCCAAATTTTTTAGGCAAATCCAAGGCCATTTGTGAAAACCCTGAAGTAAGTGGGTTATGCCGGCATGTCTTCTAACATATCGGTCACTAAAGCCGCGATCGGTGAGCGTTCACTTCTGGTTAATGTGACGTGAGCAAATAACGGATGTCCTTTTAGTTTTTCTACGACTGCAACAACACCATCATGTCTACCGACACGTAAATTATCACGCTGCGCAACATCGTGCGTTAATACTACGCGACTATCTTTTCCAATCCTCGATAGAACGGTTAGAAGGACATTGCGCTCAAGAGACTGTGCTTCATCCACAATCACAAATGTGTCATGAAGTGAACGGCCCCTAATGTGTGTGAGAGGAAGAACTTCTAACATTCCGCGATCAATAATTTCTTCAATCACATCAGGCGTGGTTACAGCAGATAGAGTGTCAAACACAGCTTGGGCCCAAGGCGACATTTTCTCGCCTTCACTTCCCGGTAAGTAACCTAATTCTTGCCCACCCACTGCATATAAAGGTCGAAACACTACAACTTTTCGGTGTTGTCTACGTTCCATAACCGCTTCAAGTCCAGCACATAGTGCTAACGCGCTTTTGCCAGTACCGGCCCGACCGCCAAGAGAAACAATTCCGATTTCTTGGTCAAGTAATAGGTCTAAGGCAATTCTTTGTTCTGCACTTCTTCCATGGATTCCAAAAGCTTCTCGATCGCCCCGAACTAATTTAAGTTGTTTGTCTGCAGTTACTCGAGCTAATGCGCTTCCCCGTTCACTAGATAAAACGACGCCAGTGTGACATGGAAGTTCACGAGCCTCATCGTTATCGATAAGTTCAACGTCATATAACTCATCTATCTCGGTTGCCGAAACTTGTAGTTCAGTAAAACCAGTCCAGCCACTAGATGGAACAGTTTCGGCCCGATACTCTTCGGCTTCTAAACCAACTGCTGAGGCTTTTACTCGAAGTGGTAAGTCCTTGCTTACCAATACAACAATGCAACCCTCATCAGCTAAATTTTTTGCTACTGACAAAATTCGAGTGTCATTATCACCGAGTCGAAATCCTGCTGGAAGTGCATCTGAGTTCGTGTGATTAAGTTCAACCCGAATTGTGCCGCCATCTTTTCCAATTTCTAGTGGCGCATCAAGACGGCCATGTTTAATTCTTAAATCGTCTAACGATCGCAATGCGCTACGTGCAAAATAGCCAAGTTCTGGATGAGTCCGCTTACTTTCAAGTTCAGTGATTACTACAACGGGAATCACTACTTCGTGTTCGGCAAATCTAAAGAGGGCCCCGGGATCTGATAGCAACACGCTGGTGTCTAGTACATATGTGCGTCGGGTTGAATCAGATTTTGTCACTAACGACACCCCAAGTTTCAGTTGTCCTCGAGGACAGGACCTTCCCCTGTCCTGATAGTTGAAAACATATGGCAACGGCTTATTTGAATCGGCTCGCCACGCCGAAAGAAAAATGAGCAAATTGTTAACAGTAGGTAACGAAATGTCGCCTGAACTATTCTTAAGTCCGTGGGAAAAATTCGCTCGACCTTAGGTGAGTTTGCCTATGGGCTTTATGCGCAACGGGTACTTCGAGCAATCCCACAATCAGACCTACCGCGACACGTTGGCGTTATTTTGGATGGCAATCGTCGTTGGGCAGCCGATCAAGGTTCGAGTTCTGACCATGGGCATGAAGTCGGTGGCCAAAAAATTGCTGACTTTTTAGGTTGGTGTGAAGAGCTGAACATTGAAGTTGTAACCCTTTGGTTGCTTTCAACGGACAACTTAGCTCGCGATGAAAAAGAGCTGGCCTCTCTTTATTCAATAATTAAAAAAACGGTTTCAGATTTAGCTGCTACAGGTCGTTGGCGAATTCACCCGGTAGGGTCACTTGATTTACTTCCAGAACACGTGTCGAACTTGCTACGCCAAGTTGATTTAGAAACAGCAAACAATTCAGGGATTTTGGTTAACGTAGCGATTGGTTACGGCGGCAGACGCGAAGTTGTCGATGCCGTGAAATCTCTTCTCAAAGAGCATGCCACCGCTGGTTCAACGCTTGAAGAATTAGCAGACATGATCGATATTGAACATATTGCCGATCACCTTTACACAAAAGGGCAGCCAGATCCTGACCTAGTCATTCGCACTTCAGGTGAACAGCGACTCAGTGGATTTTTACTTTGGCAGAGTGCACATTCTGAATTTTATTTTGAAGAAGCATACTGGCCGAGTTTTCGAAAAGTTGATTTCCTGCGTGCACTTCGCTCTTATGCCGCCCGACACCGCCG
>CAYVZD010000003.1:18904-60293 GCA_964456135.1 uncultured Bifidobacterium sp. | reverse complement strand
TTCGAAAAGTTGATTTCCTGCGTGCACTTCGCTCTTATGCCGCCCGACACCGCCGTTTTGGCATTTAAAAAGACATCCACCTGGCCGACCTGATTTTCGACCCCACAATCGCCTACTGGAATTTTCGCAGCGTCTATTCGCCACTACTAATACTCTCTGACAAGTAATTTTTTTGCTCATCAGGCAGGTCTTACTTCTAAACCGCACCGTGCTCAACGACCAAGAGTCGTCTTACGTGGACCGCTTTGCCTGCGGCTGGCATCGGCTTGTTAGACAAATAATCTTCGAAGGTTTACTTGTCGAACGCAATCACGGACCCAGGTGGATGCCGTAGTAATAAATTAACTTAGTTTTTCAGTAGCACATAATCCAACAGCGTAAACTTTTGGCGCTCCACATTTAAGTAGCGTTTGTGCGGCACTAGTTAAAGTTGCACCCGTAGTAACCACATCATCAACAAGAATTACGGGCTTTGTAAGGGTTTTTGTGCAGGTAAACGCAGCCTGCAGATTTTTGAGTCGCTGCGCTTTAGTTAGACCTACTTGATCAGGAAGATTTTTAGTTAATTTCAATACCGGAGATACCGAAACAGAAGGCAACAAATTTTGAATTTTTTGAGTTATGTGGCCAATCGTGTCGATTCCCCTATTCTTAATTTTCTCTGGGCTTGATGGAATTGGCACCAATGAATATCCGGGCAATTCAGACAAGCATTTAGAAATCAAAACCTGAGCCAAGCCAATTGCATTTTGGTATTTGCCAGATTTATAAGCGACGACTTGATCACGGAGCCATCCCAAATAATCGCTTGCACAAATTAAATCTTCAATCCCGGCTAAATCATGGCGATTTACGATTTTTAACCTGTTCAAGCAATCACGACAAACATGATCACCAAGTTTTTTACAGCCAAGGCAAATTGGGGTGAAAAGTAAATCGAGTATTAAGGATGACATTTTTTGAGTAGATAAAGAATTCGCTGATTATTAAGCGAAAACTAAACGCAGGTGGAAATCCAAACGGTGTGAATCACTCAGAAAAATAAGGTGAATACCCAGAAACTACATCAGTCCAGTTAGATCCAACTTGCCTAGAAATTACAGCCTTCGAATCAATTACGGTACCAACATAAACTTGCTTGCCAATAGAACTGGCTAATGACTGTGCACTGACCGGTGCAACGGTCGAGGTATGCGTCCCAGTGGCAATGTCAACATCCATAATTAAATTGCCACCCGCTGGATCACTGCCTAAAACTGCAATTGAAGTTGGTGTTTGCCAAGCTAAATCCTTAATTGCGGTGATGTTTCGTTCAATTAAATGTAAGCCAACAATCGTGGTTGAATTCGAAGTTTTAACAATTGCCCCACCAACTAACAAGTCGATTGATCCATCTGAAACAACCATTGCTACTCGAACTCCATCTTTAGCAACAGCAATTTGCTTCACCTGACTGATCGAAGCTAACTCATTTATTTCAAAACTGACTGGCCGAACTGCGCGAGTTGAGTCGACTTCAAATATTCCCACTCCGTAATCGGAATAAAACACTCCACCAGATTGATCCCAACTTGGTTTGGAAATTGCTTCACCAGAAGCTACCTGTTCAAACTGGCCACCTCGACCAGTGCTAACAAGTACGCGCTTGCTATCTGTCGTAACAGCAGCAACGCTTCCTCCTTGTGGTGCACCAAAAACTTCACTTATGTTTACGCGCGAAGTTGGATTAACTTGAACAACTAGCGTTTCTTCACCATTTAGATTTAACGAAAACACTTGATTATCACGGACATAATGCAAAATTTCATTGCCAGTAAATTGCACTGGATTGAATTGTGCCCAATCACGCACTGACTGAGCGCTAGATACACCGGCAACTGTTATTGGTTGTCCAGAAACAGTAATTGATATGGAATTAACGTTTGGCAAGGTACTCAATGTCCAGGTGAGTTGCGCAGACATTAGTGATCTAGTTTGTTGGTCAGCGCTGAGTATTTGATTAGTTAAGTCAATGTTTGCAACGCCTTCAGTGACCGGAACAGAACCATAGGTCAACGCAGTTCCTGTCGGGAACGAATTAAATACCGCAGTTTCTAATTTATTTGATGGCCCAGCAAGTAAAGCTTGGACTAGCGCAGTAGCTGAACCAGTTAAAGTTTGCGGTAACAAAACTGTGTCAGCAACCAATGTTTTTCGATCTGGTCCGAAGAAATAAATTGGATAGCCTTTAAAGCTTCGATCGATGTCGTTGATAGTGAGTAAAACCCCGTCTGCCAATTCAGCAATCCGCCATTCACCTTGAATATCCTGGGCTATCCGAAGTTGCGAATTTAATGTCGCACCGGCTCCAGCCACAGATAAATACCCAGTCGAATTTATTTCGCCTAACTTGGCTGCACTTAAAGTTGCTACCGTATCTTCGAGTGACACTTGAAAATTATTTTGATCATAAATCGTTATTCCTGCCGAACTTTTCCAACTTCGGGCAGCCCCGGTAGTCAAATACTGTTTGGCAATCGCGTAATCATCTCTTGAGTCCGCCATCGCAGTAAGAAAACCTTGAACTATTTGCTCTGGAGTCATTCCAGGTGTTGGCGGACGACCAATTACCTGAATGAACTGATCAGATTCGATGGTGTTTATTTCTGGACCATATTTAATGGACCCTGAAGATGGAATTCCGGAACAGCCAGTCAATATCAAGGCTGCGATAACAAAAAATATTTTTTTCATTTCGCACCTGCCTTAATCGGCAATTGTTCAATCGGTTCACCGTTGCGCAGCGGCAAAGTTAAAACAAAGTGTGCTCCTTGATTTGGCTTGGCCCAAACACTTAAGTCGCCCTCATGTAACTTGGCATCCTCGATCGAGATTGAAAGTCCCAGCCCAGTTCCTCCCAAAGTGCGTTGTCTAGCGGGGTCAGCTCGCCAGAATCGATCGAAGACTCGCTCTAAATCTGTTTCATTCATTCCTTGACCATAATCGCGAACACCAACGCTAACGGCAGATTCATTGCCTTTGATTTTTACTTCAATTGGTTTTTGTTCAGCGTGTTCAATTGCATTTGCTAACAAGTTTCTAACGATGCGGCTGACCCGTCTTGCGTCACCCTCGATAACAGAATTACCGCCTTGATCGAAGAAAGTAATACTTGTTCCGTATTTCTTCGCAATTTCATTAGCGGATTCAATTTCTTGAGAAACTAAATCGCTTAAATCAAAAGTCGATACGTCTAAAACTGTGACGCCAGCGTCAATTTTGCTCATCTCAAGAAGGTCACTAAGCAGCAAATCAAATCGGTCAACTTGATTTCTTAAAAGTTCAGCTGATCTTGCAACTTGCGGATCTAACTGCTTCCGTGCTTCAAAAATCATTTCACTGGCCATTCGGACCGTAGTTAATGGAGTGCGCAACTCATGTGAAACGTCTGAGACAAATTGTTGTTGCAACGTAGAAAGGCTTTCTAGTCGATTAATTTGGCTTTTCAAACTTTCAGCCATGTCATTAAACGAAGTAGCCAGTCTGGCCAGGTCATCTTCGCCACGCACAGTGAGTCGGCGATCTAAATCTCCGCCTGCTAACTCACTTGCTACTTGTGCTGCTTTTCTGATTGGGCCGGTAACGCGACTTGTCACAAACCAAGCAAGAACTCCAAGACCGATTAGTACAGCGATTCCAGTGGCGCCAACAACTCCACGCACCAAACTTAAAGTTTGTTGTTCGGCTGTCAACGGAAAAAGTAAGTACAGTTCGTACGGACCTACTCTAGGAATATTGACACTGGAGCCAACGACAATTCCTTTTTCAGTTCGACCATCTTCATAAGAAAGCAGACTGTATGTCCAGGCCTGTTTTCCAGATTCACGAACTGCTTGCCTTAGTTCATCCGGTACTGAAGTTTCGCTAACTAAACGAGTGCCACGTTCGGGTTGCCCTGAAATTTCTGGACTTGCAAGTAACAATGCATCATACGAACCAGTTGCACCTGCTCTTACTGCGATTGCGGTAATTGCAGAGTCAACTAAGCGAGTGACATTCGGTGTGCTAATTCCAGTATCAGATGCATTTAAAATACGTTGAACTTCTTGAGCTGCCGCTGTTGCTTCCGTAATCACACTTGATTCTTTAGAAGTCAATAAACCCGAAGTTACCCGCTGTAAAAGTAGAGCACCTAAAAGTCCTAAAACTATAGAGGACAGAACTATTGTCACGGTGACTAGACGTAACCGTAAATTTCGTCGCCAAAACATGGGGAACGAAGAGCGTTTTTTCATTTCGCTCACGAACTAAACAGTTCCTGCTTTATACCCAACACCGCGCACGGTCAAAATAATTTCTGGACGCTCTGGATCTTTTTCAACTTTTGCTCGAAGTCTCTGCACGTGCACATTGACTAACCGAGTATCTGCTGAATGTTGGTATTCCCAAACTTCTTGAAGTAGCACCTCGCGAGAAAAAACTTGCCAAGGTCGTTTAGCTAGTGTCATTAATAATTTAAATTCAAGAACCGTTAGCGGCAAGATATCGTTACCTCGCCGAACTACGTGACCAGCAACGTCTATAACAAGGTCGCCAACTTTAATTTCTTTAGCTGAAGGAGTCTCGACTTTGCGCAAGCGTGCTCTAATTCTGGCTATAAGTTCTTTATTTTTAATTGGTTTAACTATGTAATCGTCAGCACCAGATTCAAGTCCAGTCACAATATCTTGTGAATCACTTCTGGCAGTGAGCATGACAATCGGAACTCCACTTTCTTGTCGGATAGCCCTGCAAATATCTATGCCGTCACGACCTGGAAGCATTAAGTCAAGTAAAACTAAATCGGGATTCGACTGGTGGAAGACATCCATCGCTTTGTCACCATCAGCACAAAAAGATGGTTCAAACCCTTCGGCGCGTAAAACGATGCCAAGAATTTCTGAGATTGCCTGATCATCGTCGACAACCAAAATTCGAGCTACCACCGCAGCGCCTTTCGATTAATACGAGAAATTTACCCCGAAAATGACGCAAAAGGTATTTCCGTAATCCACCCTAGATAAATAGGCCAGTACTTAAATGGATAACTAACAAATATGCCTCCATATAAATAGGCACAGCGCCAGTTACGATTAGTTAGTGAATATTCAGGGTTTAATTGACCGGTTTAGTCGTGAACTAAGTAAATTCGGCGTGATCGGACTTATTGCCTACGTTATCGACTTATCAGTTTTTAATTTCCTAAGGTTTGCAGATGGACAAGGAATTCTGTACGACAAACCACTAACTGCTAAAGCTACAAGCGTTATCATCGCAACCACATTTGCTTATTTTGGTAATCGTCATTGGACGTTTAATAAGCGTTCACGACGTACCTTTCGTCGCGAGTACACCTTATTTATCGGAATTAATGCAGTGGGAATGGCGATCGCATTAACGTGCTTGTTTGTAAGCCATTACGTCCTAGGTTTCCAAAGCGCGCTTGCAGACAACATCAGTGCAAACGGTGTCGGATTAGTTCTAGGCACAATGTTTAGATTTTGGGCGTATCACAATTGGGTTTTCCCAGAAGAAACGGTTTTGCCGATCGATTAATCAACTTCCTCATTCATCATGTCAAAACCATGAATGACTGGGTCAAGTTTTAAGTAGAGACTAAACACGGCTGGTGAAAAAGAAGTAACTTCTAGTCGACCACCATCATGCAAAACTTGATTTTTTGCCCAAGCTAATCCAACGCCATTACCAGTCGTGGTCGCCCCGAAATTCATGAGCCGATTTTTGAGTCTCGGGTTTATACCTGCACCTTCATCTTGAATTCTGATTTCAGCATGTTGATCTTTCTTACAAATACTAATTTTGGTTCTGCCAGCACCATGTTTAAGTGAGTTGTCAATCAAGACCGCTAAAACTTGGGCTTCGAGTTGAGCACATCCCAATACAAATAGTTTTTCAGCTTTAGAAATTTCAATCGTTCTATTCGAGTTACGAAATTCTTTTTCGAAATTTTTAGTTACAGATTTAGTCGTTTCAACTAAATCAATCGATGTAATTTCTTCTTTTACGGCAAGCTGCCAAAGGGCAAAAATTTGCTCAATTAATTTATTCATTTGCATTACTTGCGCATGTGACTGTGCAGCGATCTTTGCATAATCAGTTCCATCAAATCGCTCGGTTAACTCTTCAAGATTTAAACTCAATGCTGTTAAAGGATTTTTTAGTTGATGTGCTAACAACGCGCCAAACCGCAAAACTTCCGAAAGTACGTCTGAGTTACTCATGTTGCATCCAAACGAAACCCAACACCACGAACTGTTTTTAATTGACTTGCACCAGGGCCAAGCTTGCGGCGCAACGTAGAAATGTGCATATCTAAATTTTTGGTTGGACCAAGCCAAGAAGTTGCCCAAATTTCTCGAATAATTAATTGTCGCTTTAATACTCGACCTTGGTTTTGCATCAAATAATCAAGTAACGAATACTCGATTCGAGTTAGCTCTACTTCTTCATCGTCTACCCAGCAGGTATGAGATTTTCGATCAATTTTTATCCGGCCACTGGAAATTGAGGTGACATCAATATTTAAAGTTCGACGTGCAACTGCTCGCAATCTAGCCAATAACTCTGATTTTTCGAATGGCTTAGTGACGTAATCATCTGCACCAATTTCTAAACCATGTACTACATCTGAAGATTCAAAATTTGCGCTGATCATAACGATTGGGAAATCAAAGCCTTGCTTACGTAAAGTTTCACAAACTTTAAAGCCATCAATTCCAGGAAGATTCACGTCAAGCAGCATTAAATCCGGTGGATCAACTTTGATTTTTTCGATTGCAGTCGATCCATTGCCAACATGTGCAACGGCATAGCCGTCTGAGTTGAGCACCTTCGTTAACGGGTCAACTAACTTAGGGTCATCGTCGACTAATAACAGCCGAACCATGAAAGTAGATTAACTCGACTCCACGGCTAAATGCACTATGTCGCCAACTGTTATTTGGTAAAAATTTTCTAAATTTTTTAAAAGTAATGCACCGGTCGGAAGCACTTCTTGTGCCAAACCAGTTACTGTTTGATTCGAAAAATTTGTTACGGAGACAGTTTTTCCAAGCGTGACGCAATTTTTTGAATATTCAGCTAGCCAAGATATATCTGATCCTTGTAAAAAATTTATTTCCTCTAGAACTTTGCAGATTAGTTCTATCCGATCAACTTCAAATCCTTCTAAATGTAATGACGTCGCATGCGGAACTGGTAGGTCATGCGACTTTAATGTCACATTTAATCCGATACCGATTATTAACGAATCTTGCACAAGCTGAACCAGCACACCGCCTGCTTTTCGTAATTCAGTTTCTGCTTTTTTATTAAAGCTTTTCGTGACAGTACCCTGCTCGCTTAAGTCGACTTTTGGAAAAAGATCGGTGTTTGAAAAAACAATGTCATTTGGCCATTTAAGGTAGCTGGTAATTCCAAAAGACTTAAGCGCTCGATTCACCGCTAAGCCACATATCAGCGGAACCGCCGAGAGTTCAACGGCGAATGACTGCATTTTTACTCCGAGTGACATTGCGATACCACTACCAGCGGGCGCAACCCAAGATCGATCAAGACGCCCCCGACCAGCTGTTTGTTCATCTGCAACTACGACAATTCCATGCGCAGAATTGATCTGTTCAAGGTTTGCAATCGCAATATCATTTGTGGAAGTTACCTGCTCAAAAATTAAGGGTTCAAGCCATCCAACTTGGCTGATCTGGGAACTTAATCGCGAAATATCAAGTTTTGGATAGCCACTTTTAGCCTGATTACTGTCCACATCGCTAGGGTAGGCGAAGAGGGCACGGAGGGACTAGTGGGCACCGAAAAGTCTTTTGACATCCATACAACGGCAGGAAAGATTGCGGACTTAAAAAATCGCCGCGAACAATCTTTAACTCGTCGTAAAGAATCAGTTGATAAACAGCACGCTAAAGGCAAGCTAACAGCTTGGGAGCGACTAGAGCGTTTGCTCGATGAAGGATCTTTTCAACAACTCGATGGATTAGCCCGACACCGCTCACACAATTTTGGGATGCAAAAATCTCGTCCTTACGGAGATGGAGTTGTTACCGGATACGGAACAATCGACGGACGCCCGGTGTGCGTGTTCGCTCAAGACTTCACAGTTTTCGGTGGATCACTAGGTGAAGTATTTGGCGAAAAAATTTGCAAAGTCATGGATCTAGCATTAAAAACCGGCGTACCAATAATTGGTTTGAATGACTCAGGTGGTGCCCGCATTCAAGAAGGCGTTGTTTCACTTGGTCTTTACGCTGAGATTTTCAAACGAAATACCCATGCCTCTGGAGTAATCCCACAGATATCTTTAATTCTTGGTCCAAATGCCGGTGGCGCTGTTTATTCTCCGGCACTAACTGACTTCGTAATCATGGTTGATAAAACTTCACACATGTTCATCACCGGTCCAGATGTAATCAAAACAGTCACTGGTGAAGAAGTGGAGTTTGAAGACTTAGGTGGTGCACGAACACACAACACAAAATCAGGTGTTGCCCACTACATGGCTCACGATGAAGATGATGCATTCAATTACGTAAAAACGCTATTGAGTTATTTGCCAAGTAACAACATGGATGAGGTCCCAACAATTGATGTGGATTCAATCATGGAAATTACAGATCACGATCGCGAACTCGATACGTTAATTCCTGATTCACCAAACCAGCCTTATGACATGCATAAAATCATTGAAATTATTCTTGATGACGATGACTTCCTAGAAACGCAACCGCTCTTTGCACCAAACATCATTACTGGTTTCGGCCGAGTCGATGGACATCCAGTTGGCGTTGTGGCCAATCAGCCCATGCAGTTCGCTGGAACTCTTGATATCGATGCTTCAGAAAAGGCAGCGCGCTTTGTGCGAACTTGCGATGCATTCAACATTCCTGTTTTGACTTTTGTTGATGTGCCTGGCTTCTTACCTGGTACTGACCAAGAATGGCAAGGAATTATTCGGCGCGGAGCAAAACTTCTTTATGCATATGCCGAAGCAACTGTGCCACTAATTACCGTCATCACACGAAAAGCATATGGTGGTGCCTACGACGTCATGGGTTCAAAGCACCTAGGTGCCGATTTGAATTTAGCTTGGCCAACTGCACAAATTGCAGTTATGGGTGCTTCTGGCGCAGTGAATATTTTGTATCGAAAAGAAATTGCCGAAGCTGCAGATCCAGAGGCCGAGCGCGTTCGCTTAATGGCTGAATATGACGACAAATTCGCCAACCCATATCTTGCTGCTGAACGCGGATATGTAGATCGAGTAATTTATCCGCACGAAACTCGAGTAATGATTATTCGAGGACTACGAGCGTTGAAGGGTAAACGTCAGACTCTTCCACCAAAGAAACATGGCAACATTCCGCTATGACGCTTTCTGATAACGCAGAGCAATTTAAAGTAGTCCGCGGTGAACCAACAGCCGAAGAACTGGCTGCCATCATTGTGGTGCTAAAAAATTATGCTGCGCAAGAAGCTAAAAAATTAAGCGTTAAACCTGAATGGAATGCACCACACAGAACAATGCGCAATCAATTTGCTCATGGCGCTAACATGTGGCGCAGATCAGCCCTACCCCACTAATCAAATGAAACGTCAAGTCCTACTTGCTTCAGCATCGGCATCACGATATCGATTACTTATTGATGGTGGAGTCACGCCACTTGTCCAAGTAAGTGCGGTAGATGAAGATGCAATTGCAGCACAACTCGGACAAATTTCTCCTGCAGGTTTAGTTGAAAAACTTGCAACCGCAAAAGGTAAAGCGGTTGCCAGCGACATAACTGTCACAGAAAATCGAAATCTGCTGATCATCGCCGCCGACTCAATGTTGGAATTTGATGGGCAAATGTATGGCAAACCACTAACTCCCGAAAATGCAAAACTTCGTTGGCAAGCAATGCGTGGTAAGTCTGGTTATCTTCATAGTGGGCATTGGATTACTGATTTGGTCACCGGCCAAGAAATTACTGGTGTAGCAGGTGCACATATTCATTTTGCGAACGTAAGCGACGAAGAAATAGGTAGATATGTTGCTTCGGGTGAACCATTAAATGTTGCGGGTGCTTTTACGCACGAAGGTAGAAGTGCAGCATTCATAAAATCAATAGAAGGTGATGTGGCTGCTGTTGCAGGAATGTCGATGTTATTGATCCGTGAATTAACTGCAAAGATTGGCATTTCTTGGACAGAATTGTGGGATAACTAAACCACATATTTATTCTTGGGTTACGAAACAATAGACTTGCCAAACAGGGTATTTCGACAGGGGTTCTAGGTGAGTAACCGAAAAATTAAATCGGTACTGATCGCCAATAGAGGCGAAATTGCAATTCGCGTTGCTCGAGCCTGTAAAGATGCTGGGTACAAAAGTATCGCCGTCTATGCCGAGCCTGACCGAGACGCTTTACATGTCAAGGCTGCTGATGAGGCTTTCGCTCTTGGTGGCCAAACTGCAGCTGAAAGTTACTTAGTAATAGACAAAATTATTGCAACGGCAAAAAAATCTGGGGCAAACGCAATTCATCCCGGGTACGGCTTTCTATCCGAAAATGCAGACTTCGCCCAAGCGGTTATTGATGCTGGACTTATTTGGATTGGTCCCCCACCAGCAGCTATTCGCGACCTAGGTGACAAAGTTTCGGCCAGACATATCGCGGCCAAAGCAGGTGCTCCTCAAGTAAAGGGAACGGCTGACCCAGTAAAAGATAGTTCTGAAGTCGTGGCATTTGCTAAAGAAAATGGCTTGCCTATCGCGATCAAGGCGGCATTTGGTGGCGGTGGTCGCGGCTTAAAAGTTGCTCGAACACTTGAAGAAATTCCTGAACTTTATGAATCTGCTGTTCGTGAAGCAGTTGCCGCATTCGGTCGTGGTGAATGTTTCGTGGAACGTTACTTAGATAATCCTCGTCACGTTGAAACTCAGTGTTTGGCAGATGAACATGGAAACGTAGTCGTTGTTTCGACCCGTGACTGCTCGCTACAAAGGCGTCACCAAAAATTAGTTGAAGAAGCTCCGGCACCGTTTTTGACGGATGCACAACGGGATGAGCTCTATGCATCAAGTAAAGCCATCATGAAAGAAGCTGGATACGTTGGCGCCGGAACCTGTGAATTTCTTATTGGTGCGGATGGAACTATTTCTTTTCTTGAGGTAAATACTCGCTTGCAGGTTGAACATCCTGTTAGCGAAGAGGTAACTGGACTCGATTTAGTTCGTGAACAATTCAGAATTGCCCAGGGTGAAAAACTTGGATACTCAGATCCTGAAATTCGCGGACATTCAATTGAATTTCGAATTAATGGTGAAGATCCAGGTCGCGGATTTTTACCTGCTCCAGGTTCATTAACCGTTTGGGAACCACCAAGTGGTCCAGGAATTCGCCTTGATGCTGGATTTACTCAAGGTGATGTGATTGGCGGCAATTTCGATTCGCTGCTGGCTAAATTAATTGTGACTGGACGTGATCGCAACGAGGCAATTGAAAGATCACGTCGTGCGCTTTCTGAATTCCAAATAAATGGAATCGCAACTGCATTAACTTTCCATCAAGTTGTGGTTAACGACCCAGCGTTTGCTCCTCTTGATCCTGCGGAATCCTTTAAAGTTCATACTCGCTGGATAGAGACGGAATTCAATAATCAAATCCCTCCTTATTCAGGAGATCAAGGCGAGCTAACTCAATCTGCTCAACGCGCTCCGATTACTGTCGAAGTAAATGGTCGCCGAGTAGAAGTGGTACTTCCAGCAGATTTGGCAATATCAAAATCAGCAAATAATTCAGCTGGTAGCGCTCCAAAAAGGTCTGTTAAAAAAGCTGCTGCTGGAGCTTCCGGAAATTCAGTCACATCACCGATGCAAGGAACGATAGTAAAAGTTGCTGTGAGTGATGGTCAGTCAGTTAACCAAGGTGACTTAGTTATTGTTTTAGAGGCGATGAAAATGGAGCAACCATTGACTGCCCACAAATCAGGCACGGTGACCAACTTAACTGCACAAATTGGCACAACTGTGCCAAGTGGCATCGTGCTGTTAGAAATTACTGACTAACTATTTCGAAAACGTAACCGGCGAGCAGCCTCGGCTACAGATCCGCTTAGTGATGGATAAACAGTAATTGTCTGTGAAATTTGTTCTACCGATAGGCGGTTTTCTACTGCAAGTGCGATTGCAAAAATTAATTCACTTGCTTTCGGTGCCACCACAACTCCGCCAACAACAATTCCAGAGTCAGTTTTGCAATAAAGTTTCACAAACCCTTCTGTGATCCCTTGCATTTTTGCCCGAGCATTTGTTGCTAAGGGAAGCATCACCGTCTCAACGGAATCGGCTTGACTTTCAGCTTCACGTTGAGAAAGTCCTACTGTCGCAATTTCTGGATCAGTAAATACATTGCTTGAAACTGTTTCTAAGTTCAGCGGGTTTACCGCATCCCCCAGCGCATGGCGCATCGCAATGCGACCTTGCATTGCGGCAACTGATGCAAGCATTAAGACACCGGTGCAATCACCAGCAGCATAAATTCCCCGAATGTTTGTCCGAGAAACTTTATCGACGTTAATAAAACCTGAATCATTTTTCTCAACACCAGCAGCAGATAAATTAAGTGACTCTGTATTTGGGATGGCTCCAACTGCGATTAAACAGTGTGTGCCATCAACAATCTCGCCAGATTCAAGCTCAACTTCTACGCCTAAGGCAGTACGCCGGACAGCTTTTGCTCTTGATTTGCTCAGTACCGTCATTCCGCGGTCGCTGAATACTTGTTCTATTACTGCAGCTGCATCTGAGTCTTCACCGGGTAAAACCTGCTCGCGAGAAGAAACTAAAACAACATTTGAACCAAGTGCTTGATATGCACCTGCAAATTCAGCACCCGTCACACCGGATCCAACAACTATTAATTTCTCAGGTAATTCGGGCAAATCATATAGTTGCTTCCAATTTAGTATCCGTTCACCATCTGGAAGTGCAGTGGAAAGTTCGCGTGGCCGTGCCCCGGTTGAAAGTAAAATCACATCTGCATCAAGTATCTGTTGGCCACTTGTGCTAACAACCTTGACTTGATTTGCACTAACCAATTCACCGGATCCATTTATTACTTGAACTCCAGCGGCAATAAGCGAGTCAAAAATATGTCTGCTTTGATTGGTGGCCCACTGTTTAAGTCTGGCATTCACTTTTTGAAACTCAATGGTTACATCCGAAGTTTGAACACCAATTACGTTCGCACTCCGAGCATCAGTAGCAGCCTCAGCAACAGCAACTAGCGCTTTGCTTGGCACGACATCGGTTAGTACGGCGGCTCCCCCAACTCCGTCGCGTTCAATTAGAGTCACTTCGCCACCAAGTTGAGTTGCAACTAAAGCTGCCTCGTAACCGCCTGGGCCGCCACCAATAATTACTACTTTGGGCACCTGTCTATATTTCCTTACTCGGTAGCAATTTATGCATTAACTTTCGAAGTTTTTTCATTAAATTTGAGCAAAAATTTCATTCACCATTTGAAGAGTCGAATTTGGATTAACAAATGCAAAACGACCAACAGTTTCACCCTTCCAGGTAGTTGGCGTCACAAATGCAACTTGGCTTTCCAAAAGTCGGTCTTGCAACTTGGCATAATCTTGCGGCTGCCATCCTTTTCGGCGCCACAGAATTATTGAAAGAGTTGGCTCGATAACTAACTCAAGATCTGGATGATTTCGAATTATTTGCGCAACGTCTCGCGTCAAAGTTAAAGATGCTTCAACTGCATCTCGATAAGCATTTGTTCCATTAACGACGACCGAGAACCAAAGCGGCAAACCTCTTGCTCGTCTCGTTAAGTGATAGGCATAATCCGTCGGATTCCAAACTTCTTCTTCGGAATGTAAAACATCCAAGTAGGACGCATTTTGTGTGTGAACACCTTTGGCTAACTTAGGATCTCGATAAAGTATTGCCGCAACATCAAATGGGGCAAACCACCATTTATGTGGATCCATTGTTATTGAATCGGCGAATTCAATTCCGGAAAAAAGTGATTTCACACTTGGGGCTAGTAATGCAGCGCCACCATAAGCTGCATCTACGTGAAACCACAAATCATATTCTTTAGCCACTTCGCTAATACTCAATAGATCATCGACAATTCCAGCATTTGTCGTACCTGCGGTTGCCACTACAGCAACTACAGGTGGTTGAGACGGATCTTGGTTAGCAAGTGCCAAACGTAAATCAGCTCCAGTTAGCTGATCAGTTTTTGTCTCAATTAATAGTGGCTCAACATCCAATATTGAAAGTGAATTGCCAATAGATGAATGAGCTTGCTTGCTCATTGCTATCCGAACCGGAATTCGTTTTCCAGTTGAATCTATTTTGCGCCGACCAATATCTCGTGCGACAGTTAAGGCAGCCAGGTTTGCTGCTGAACCTCCGGAAACAAAAGTTCCGCCTGCTGTATTTGGTAATCCAGCACTGTCAGCCATCCAATGTAAAACTTGATTTTCTGCAGCAACAGCTCCGGCAGCTTCTAGCCATGAAATTCCCTGCAAAGAGGCAGCAGAAACAATCATGTCGAATAATAATGAAGCCTTTGTCGGGGCCACTGGAATGAAGGCAAAAAATCTTGGGCTATCACCTGAAATTACTGAGCGTGAAATAACTTGGTCATAAATTTCCATGACTTTAGAAATTGAATTTCCATTTGGATTTATCAAACCTGAAATTGCATTGGCCAAAGCATTCTTGTCGCCAGGAAAATCTAGAGGAGTTTCTTTGAGTGAAAGTCTTTCTCTTAGGTAAGAGAAAATAATCTCTGTTGATTGTGAATCGAATTCATGCATTTGAGTTGCTTTTGACTCAACTTGCTTCTCGTGGTTCATTTACCCGCCAGAAACTAGATGTACGGGCCGCCGACATAGTGGGCCAGCAGGGCATTCCGTAATCAAAATTATTTTAGCGGTTGGTAACTTCCCCAAACTTCACGCAATGCGTCAGCTACTTCACCACCGGTTGCCCTTAGTTGAAGGGCTTTCTTCATTGGATAAAGTACATTTTCAGTCGAAGCCGCCGCATTTTTTAACTCAACTAGAGCAGCTTGTACGCCTTCGTTATCCCTAGATTTTCGAAGTTTTTCTAACTTTTCTTTTTGAGCTTGCTCGATTGCTAAATCAACTTTTAGTGGTTCGTATTTTTCTTCTTCTGCAATTTCGAATTTATTAACCCCAACAACTATGCGTTCACCTTTTTCTATTTGAAGTGCATAGTCGTACGCAGTTTCTTCTATTGCATTTTTCTGGTAACCAATTTCGACTGCTGCAGCCGCACCACCAAGTTGTTCAATTTTTTCCATCAAGCGCAAAATCTCAGCCTCGACTGAATCAGTCATGGCTTCAACGGCATAAGAACCGGCAAACGGATCCACGGTGTTTGTAATGTCTGTTTCATAAGCCAAGACTTGCTGAGTTCGAACAGCTAACCTTGCTGCTTTTTCAGTGGGCAAAGCAATCGCTTCGTCATAAGAATTTGTATGAAGTGACTGAGTACCACCAAAAATTGCAGCCAATGCTTGCACCGTAATGCGCATGAGATTTACTTCAGGTTGCTGCGCTGCCAGTTGAACACCGGCTGTTTGAGTATGGAATCTGAGCATTTGGCTTTTTGGGTCTTTAGCACCAAATTCATTTTTCATTATCCGTGCCCAAATTCTTCTAGCTGCGCGGAATTTAGCAACTTCTTCCAATAAAACTGTTCTTGCGACAAAAAAGAATGCAAGACGAGGCGCAAAATCATCAACGTCCAGCCCAGCATTTATTGCTGCTCGGACATACTCAATTCCATTCGCTAGCGTAAAGGCAACTTCTTGAGCAGGAGTCGCACCTGCTTCGCTCATGTGATATCCAGAAATCGAAATAGTATTCCATTTCGGTAATTCAACTTTGCAGTATTTAAAGATGTCCGTAATTAGACGCAGCGATTGGTTAGGAGGGTAAATATATGTGCCACGGGAAATATATTCTTTTAGTACATCATTTTGAATTGTTCCGGTTAAAGAATTGCCAGAGATCCCTTTTTCTTCAGCGATAATCTGATACATCAAAAGTAATGTTGCCGCCGGGGCGTTGATAGTCATCGAAGTTGAGATTTGATCAAGTGCGATTCCGTCGAATAGTTCGCGCATATCGTCAATTGAGTCGATAGCCACACCGACTTTGCCAACTTCGCCATGTGCCAAAGAGTGATCTGAGTCGTAACCCATTTGAGTTGGTAAATCGAAGGCGACGCTTAGTCCTGTTGACCCAGCTTTAATTAATTCGTGATACCGGCGATTTGATTCAGTGGCGCTGCCAAAACCGGCATATTGGCGCATGGTCCAGGGGCGACCCGTGTACATCGATGAGTAAACGCCACGAGTGAACGGGAACTGTCCGGGTTCACCCAGTGCGGTTGAAGAATCCCAATCTGTCAGGTCAGCTGGGCGGTAAACCGGCTTTACCGGAAACCCAGATTCCGAAATACCCATGATGTGAGGTTACTGACAAAAAGGGATCTGGCGAAGCCAAGCACCCCATATCGGCACTAATCTGTAGGTAATCCAACAGTTTTACCGAAAGGTCACTTAGTGGCGTCAATAAACGGAACCCTCTATCGCGGTCGCGAGGGTATGTGGTCTTGGGTAGCACATCGGATAACTGGTGTTGCTGTCTTTTTCTTTTTATTCGTGCATGTATTAGATACTGCATTAGTTCGAGTATCTCCTGATGCATACGACCGAGTGATTGATACTTATAAAACACCGATCGTGAACCTACTCGAAGTCGGATTAGTTGGTGCAGTTCTATTCCATGCCCTAAATGGAATCCGTCTTATTTTGGTTGATTTTTGGAGTAAAGGTACTAAGTACCATCGCCAGTTACTTTGGATCATCGTTGGAATCTGGGTGGCCGTAATGATTCCAGGAACTTACTTCATGATGATTCACACGATTGAAAGTTTGTTTGGTAAATAATCATGAGTACAAAAACACCTGAAGCTTTATTAGCACCGCGTTCCAGCCGAAGTGGCCGAACAAATTACGAACTTTATTCTTGGTTATTTATGCGAATTTCCGGCGTTGTGCTGGTATTTCTCGTTCTGGGTCACCTTTTTATTATGAACATTCTTGATGGTGGCGTTCAACGAATCAATTTTGCATTTGTTGCTGGCAGATGGTCGAGTCCGTTTTGGCAGGCCTGGGATTTAATTCAACTTTGGTTAGCCCTACTTCATGGTGGCAACGGATTGCGCACGATTATTAATGACTATGCCGAACGCGACAATACTCGCGTGATTTTAAAGTCATTGCTTTACGTGTCGACCGTATTCATTTTGATGCTTGGCACTTTAGTTATTTTCACTTTCGATCCAAATATCGGCTAAGGCCAAGGAGTTAAATGCAAACGCACAAGTACGACGTTGTTATTGTCGGAGCTGGTGGCGCGGGCATGCGCGCGGCACTTGAATCGAGTACCCGAGCTAGAACAGCCGTATTAACAAAGCTTTATCCAACCCGATCACACACGGGTGCTGCACAAGGCGGTATGTGTGCCGCGCTAGCAAACGTCGAAGAAGATAACTGGGAATGGCACACTTTCGACACCGTAAAAGGTGGCGACTACCTAGTTGATCAAGATGCTGCTGAAGTTATGTGTAAAGAAGCCATTGATGCAGTTATCGATCTAGAAAAAATGGGTCTGCCATTCAACCGCACACCTGAAGGCAAAATTGACCAGCGCCGATTCGGTGGTCACACCAGAAATCACGGCGAGGCTGCTGTGCGTAGATCGTGTTTCGCAGCAGACCGCACTGGTCACATGATTCTGCAAACTCTTTATCAAAACTGCATTAAAAATGATGTCGAATTCTTTAACGAGTTCTATGTTTTGGATCTGCTTCTCACTGACGATGAAAAGGGAAATCCAGTCACATCCGGTGTAGTTGCCTATGAACTAGCAACTGGTGAAATTCACGTTTTCCAAGCTAAGAGTGTTGTATTAGCAACCGGTGGCTTTGGCAAAGTTTTTAAAACCACTTCTAACGCTCACACTTTGACTGGCGATGGAATGGGAATTGTTTGGCGAAAAGGTCTGCCACTAGAAGACATGGAGTTCTATCAGTTCCATCCAACTGGTCTAGCTGGACTTGGTGTTTTATTAACAGAAGGTGCCCGTGGCGAAGGTGGAATCCTGCGCAATGCATCAGGTGAGCGCTTCATGGAACGTTACGCGCCGACGATTAAAGACTTAGCCCCACGTGACATGGTTGCTCGCGCAATGGTGCAAGAGGTTCGTGAAGGTCGTGGTGCTGGACCAAATAAAGATTACGTCTATCTTGACCTAACTCATTTACCAGCTGAACAAATCGAATCGAAGCTTCCAGATATCACTGAATTTGCTCGTACCTACCTTGGTGTTGACCCAATTAAGGAACGTGTTCCGGTATTCCCTACGGCTCACTACGCAATGGGCGGAGTACCAACAAACGTTGAAACTCAAGTATTGCGAAATAACACGGACATTGTTCCTGGATTGTTTGCTGCTGGTGAAGTCGCATGCGTTTCAGTACACGGAGCCAATCGCCTGGGAACAAACTCCCTTTTAGACATAAACGTATTCGGTCGTCGTGCTGGTATTTATGCGGCGGAACACGCACAAAACAGTTACTTCGTTGAGCTACCTGAAAACCCTGCTGCTGCCGTTGAAGCACTGGTGAACGGGCTTAAGGAAAGTGACGGTACTGAACGAGTCGCTGCAATTCGCAAAGAGCTTCAAGAGACCATGGATTTAAACGCGCAGGTTTACCGAAATGATGAAACGTTAAACAAAGCGCTTTCTGATATTCAAGTTCTCAAAGAGCGCTACAAAAACGTTGGAATTCACGATAAAGGTAAGCGTTATAACACCGACTTACTTGAAGCTGTTGAACTTGGCTTCTTGCTTGAACTTGCCGAAGTTCTAGTAGTAAGTGCACTTGCCCGGAAAGAAACTCGGGGCGGTCACGCGCGTGAAGATTACCAAACGCGCGATGACAAGAATTTCATGAAACACACTATGGCCTACCCGGATCCAAAAACAGGTGTTCGCCTAGATTACAAACCCGTTTCAATGACTAGGTATGAACCGATGGAGCGTAAGTACTAATGACATATTTGGCAGATGAGATAGCTGACATTGTCGGCACCATGAATTCGGTAGATCCAGGCGTTATTAACTCCGCGAGTGATACAACAAGTGATGCGCCAAAACCCTTTACTGTCACAGTAAGTGTTAGACGATTTGATCCAGAAGTAGACCAAGAGCCATTCTGGCAAGACTTCCAAGTTGAAGTATTTTCAACGGATCGAATTTTGGACGCACTGCACAAAATCAAATGGGAACAAGACGGTACGTTAAGTTTTCGTCGTTCTTGTGCTCATGGTATTTGCGGCTCAGATGCCATGAGAATTAATGGTCGCAACCGATTGGCATGTAAAACACTAATAAAAGATTTAGATTCGACTAAGCCAATTACTGTTGAGGCAATTAAAGGTTTGCCACTGGAAAAAGATTTGATTGTTGACATGGAACCGTTCTTCGCTGCCTATCGCGAGGTTATGCCATTTCTAATTCCAAAGGGTCACGAGCCATCACGGGAACGAATTCAAAGCCAAGAAGAGCGGGCAAGATTTGATGACAGCACAAAATGTATTTTGTGCGCCGCCTGTACAAGTAGCTGCCCTGTTTTTTGGACAGATAATCAGTACTTCGGTCCGGCCGCAATTGTTGGTGCGCACCGCTTTATCTTCGATAGTCGCGATGCTGCTGCGGAAACTCGTCTGGAAATTTTAAATAGTAAAGAGGGCGTCTGGCGATGCCGCACTACTTTTAACTGCACTGAGGCCTGCCCACGTGGCATTCAAATTACCCATGCAATTGCAGAAGTTAAACAAGCCTTAATCCGCGGAAAAATTTAGCTAAGAAGTAATTCGGCTAGTTGGTCAACTGAATCAACTATGTCCATTGCCCCAGCTTTGGCTAACTCGCCTTCTTCGGCGTAACCCCAAGTAACACCGATTGCAGGCAATTTATGTTCAGCGGCTCCATGGACGTCATGCTCGCGATCACCGATCATCACGATTGAAGCCCCGTCACACATACTTAATTCATCTAGCGCATGTGCAATTACCAATGCCTTTGTGCCTCGATGCGTTCCATGTTCATCACCACCTGCAATTACGTCAAAGTGATGATCCAAATTAAAGTGCCGCAATATATTTACTGCCGCATAATCAACTTTAGATGTAGCAACAGCTAGGCGTTTTTCTTTTTTGTTTAATTCAGTTAATAGTTCTGGGATACCTTGATAAACACTGTTTTCATAAGCGCCAGTTTCGTTGTAATACTTTCGATATAACTCAACAGCTAATTTTGTTTGCTCTTCATCCATTCCAGCAAAATCTCGGAATGAAGTCCAAAGTGGTGGGCCTAGGTATTTGCGCAACTCGCTTGGCTCTGGTTCTGGAAAACCCATTTCTCGAATTGCATAAAGAACGCCATTTCCAACACCAAGACCTGAATCAGTCAAAGTCCCATCAAGATCAAATAGGACGACATCCCAACTCATTACTTTGCAAAACCAACTTTTTCATAAACACTAGTTAATGTTTTTTGGGCAATCTCTTGAGCTTTTGTCGCTCCAACATGCATCAACTTTTCTAATTCTGATTTTTCTGTGAGCAATTCTTGTACTCGTGCTTGATAGGGCTCAATGAAAGAAATTACAACTTCTGCTGTATCTTTTTTGAGGTCTCCATACATCCGTCCAGCAAAATCATTAACTAACTGTGGCACTGCTTTGCCAGAGTAGGCACTATTAATTAGCAGCAAATTAGAAACGCCAGGTTTCTTGGCTTGGTCAAATTTAATCTCAGTTTCTGAGTCAGTAACCGCAGATTTGAATTTCTTTTCGGTCACTTTAATTGGATCTAATAAATTGATACATCCACTTGGTGATGACTTACTCATTTTCGCTGTTGGTTCCTGCAAATCCATTATTTTTGCAGTTTCTTTTACAATAAAGGCTTCTGGAACGGTGAACACCTCACCAAAACGATTATTAAAACGTAGCGCCAAATCTCTAGTTAGCTCTAGATGTTGTCGCTGGTCTTCACCAACTGGTACTTGATTTGCTTGGTAGAGCAAGATATCCGCGGCTTGAAGTATTGGGTAGGTGAGTAAACCTACGCTCGCTGAAGCTGCGCCACCTTTTGCAGATTTATCCTTGAATTGCGTCATGCGGTTTGCTTCACCGATACCCGTGATACAAGACATAACCCACATAAGTTGAGCATGTTGTGGAACTTGGCTTTGTACCAACAAAGTTGATTTTTCTGGATCAATTCCAAGTGCTAGTAATTGAGCATAAGAGACAAGCGTTCTCTCCTTTAAAAGTTTAGGATCGTGCTCAACAGTAATAGCGTGTAAGTCGGCTATGAAGTAGACGCAATCGTGCGACTCTTGCATCGCCACCCAATTTTTCAACGCACCTAGGTGATTTCCAATGTGAAAACTGTCATGCGTTGGTTGGATGCCAGATAAAACTCTTGGTTTACTCACTGGTCTATTGTGTCATGCCTTATTTTGCAATTGTCGTACGACATGTATCCGCGAAACTCGGCGACCATCCATCTCAACCACAGTTAATTTTCCGCCAGGGACACTAACTTCATCGTTAACCATAGGTAATCGACCTAATCTGGCTGCGATAAAACCTGCAGCAGTTTCATATGGTCCATCTGGCAGTTCAATTGAAGTTTCGTCATTAAAGTCATCAAGATTTAACAGGCCGTCAACAACTAAATCAGTGTCTGGCTTAATTACACCCTCAGATTCATCTGTGTCATATTCATCACGAATGTCGCCAATGAGTTCTTCAACTAAATCTTCAAGAGTGATGATTCCTGCGGTGCCGCCATATTCATCTACGACTATTGCCATGTGTGCACTTTCTGCACGCATTTGCGTCAAGGTAGGAATTAACTGCTTTGATCCAGGTAAGCGCAATACTTCGCGGGCTAGATCGCCAATCCGAATTGAGCGACCTTGTAACTCGGGATCAAGAAGATCTCGTACGTGGACAAAACCAACCACATCATCTTGCGATTCATCGGCAACCGGGTACCGCGAGTGAGGTTTATCCGCAATTATCTTTACTGCTTTAAATACGGGTAAATCAGAATCAAGAAAGGCAACTTCTGTTCGCGGGATCATAATTTCTTTGATCTCACGGTCGCCGGCACTAAATACATCTGCAATCAGTTCACGTTCTTCATGGGTTAGCTCTTCGTGCGCTGCCACCATGCCACGTAATTCTTCTTCAGAAATTTGTTCTTTTCCAGCGGCCGGATCTCCGCCGAGTAGGCGAACGATTGCGTCACTTGACTTGGAAAGAAGCCAAATAAATGGTGCCGTAAATTTCGCCATTACATCTACTGAGCTAGCCAAAAATAATGCATAACGTTCGGCATGTTGTAGAGCCAATCTCTTCGGCGTAAGTTCACCAATGACTAAAGATATGTATGCGATGAGTAACGTACCAAAAACAAACGCGATAGTTTCTGAAAAATTCTCACTCAAACCAAGGTCACTAAGAAAGGGCGAAAAAATCGGGACGAGGCGTGAAGCGCCATAGCCAGCAGACAAGAACCCAGCTAATGTGACGCCAACCTGAACTGCACCCAAGAATCTACTTGGATTTTCCATAAGTTTTTCTAGACGTTTTCCACGGCGACCTTTAGTTGTGCTTAATTTTTTAACTTGACTGTCACGAAGTGAAATTAGCGCGGTTTCAGCGGCAGCGAATACGCCGCCAATAATTGTAAATAAAAGCACCATCGAAATGGTCTGCCAGAAATTATTCATTTGCCCTTCAAATTAAGCAAATCCCAATATAGCAACTTTGTTTACAGCGCGAATTTTGCTGTAACAGGTGCATGATCACTCCACCTTTGGGCATACGACTTGGCTCTCGTAACTTTAACTTCAGCCAAGTGTTTTGCTAATTCTTTTGTACTTAAGTGATAGTCAATTCGCCATCCAGTATCGGTATCAAAAGCTTTACCGCGCCAAGACCACCAAGTGTATGGACCTTCGACATCTCCAGCATGGTGCCTTCCTAAATCTACAATGCCAATTTTTTCAAACCAATGATCGAAGTATGCTCTTTCTTCTTCAAGAAAACCGGCTTTGCCGATATTCCCTTTCCAATTTTTTAAATCAGCTTCTCGATGGGCAACATTTAAATCACCACAAGCGAGAAACAAATCTCCGGCTTGTTGAGCAGTTTTTAATTTTTTACTAAGCGCATCTAAAAAACGATACTTTTCTTGTTGAACAGGTTTCTCAACATCTCCAGCATGTACATAGATTGAAGCAACAGTTACTTCAGCTTTTTTTGTCGCAATAGTTGCTTGAACGAATCTGCCAGTATTAGCAAACTCTTTTGGCCCAATCCCAGTTTTTACTTTACTTAAGGGCAACGTACTTAAGATAGCTACTCCAGAGTGCCCAAGTCTTGCACTCGAGTCATGTGCTACCGCAAGTTCAGAAAGGTTGGCTTTAGCTAATTCCTCATGCAGTTGGTCAGTAGTAGATCTAACTTCTTGTAAACAAACAACCTGAACTTCACCTGAATCAAGTTGTTTCTTAATCCAATCCAGCCCGCCACGACGGGCAGTGGCTCGTACTCCGTTTACATTTACCGTTACTACGCCAAGCACAAATAAACCTATTAAGCCATTGCTTTCTGCAAGTTTTCGTTGATCGCAGCCAAGAATTCTTCGGTGGTTAAGTATGGCTGACTATCAGAAATCAAAACCGCTAAATCTTTGGTCATCTTTCCGCTTTCGACAGTTTCGATACAGACTCGCTCAAGTGTCTGCGCAAAGTTTGTTACTTCTGGTGTGCCATCTAGCTTGCCTCGGTGGGCTAATCCTTGAGTCCAAGCGAAAATCGAGGCAATCGGATTTGTCGAGGTTGCCTTACCTTGTTGATGTTGACGGTAATGGCGCGTAACAGTTCCGTGTGCCGCTTCAGCTTCAATCGTTTTACCATCTGGTGTCATTAGAACACTTGTCATTAACCCGAGCGATCCGAAACCTTGAGCAACTGTGTCACTTTGCACATCGCCATCGTAGTTTTTACATGCCCAGACATAACCACCCTCCCACTTAAGAGCACTGGCTACCATGTCATCAATTAATCGGTGTTCGTATGTGATTCCAGCTTGATCAAATTCAGATTTGAATTCTGTCTCAAAGACTTCTTGAAAAATATCTTTAAATCGACCGTCATACGCTTTAAGAATTGTATTTTTTGTCGAAAGATAAACCGGATATTTTCGACTCAATCCATATCGCATACTTGCTCTAGCAAATTCACGAATTGATTCGTCCAAGTTGTACATAGCTAAAGCAACGCCACTACTTGGGAAATCGAAAACATTTAATTCAATTGGTGCACTGCCATCTTTAGGTGTGAAAGTTAACGTTAGGGTACCTTCGCCTGGGATTTTTGTATCTGTGGCTTTGTACTGATCACCAAAGGCATGTCGACCTACAATGATGGGCTTTGTCCAACCTGGAACCAAACGTGGGATGTTACTGATGATGATTGGTTCTCGGAATATTACGCCACCTAAAATGTTGCGGATTGTTCCATTTGGTGACTTCCACATTTTCTTTAGACCAAATTCCTTAACGCGCGCTTCATCTGGGGTGATTGTTGCGCACTTAATACCTACGCCATGCTTTTTGATTGCATTAGCGGCATCTACAGTTACTTGATCATCTGTCGCATCTCGATTTTCAATACCAAGGTCGTAATAATCAATGTTTATATCCAGATAAGGAAGGATTAGTTGTTCTTTAATAAATGACCAAATAATTCGGGTCATCTCGTCGCCGTCTAGATCAACGACAGTTCCTTGGACTTTTATCTTTGACATGCTCAACTTCTCTTTTTATAAATCTTTTACGTCTGCTTGTTTTTCGCGAACAGCTTCAGCGGCTTCTTTAAGACCAGCAAGTTCTTTTTCGGAAAGTTTTGTTTCAACAACTTTCTTAATGCCGCCCTTACCTATTTGGGCTTCAACACCGAGGTAAACGCCATTAATTCCGTATTCGCCATCGACCCAAGCACACACTGGCATTACTGCACCTGAATCTTCGATCACAGCTTTGGCCATTCGCGCGGCTGCTGCTGATGGAGCGTAATAAGCAGATCCAGTTTTTAGTAAAGCAACTACTTCGGCTCCACCATTTCGAGTACGGACAACCAGTTCTTCAATTTTTTCTGCAGACAACAATTCACTTAGCGGCTTGCCATCAACTGTGCATCGTGATGGAACCGGAACCATGGTGTCACCGTGTGATCCAAGCGTTAAAGTCTGCACTGAAGCAACTGGAACCTTAAGTTCTTCGGCAACAAAATTTGTAAAGCGAGCGGTATCTAGCATTCCGGCTTGTCCCATAACTCGTTCTTTTGGAAAGCCGCTTGCTAATTGTGCAAGTGCGGTCATTTCATCTAACGGGTTAGAAACAACTATGATCACCGAGTTTGGTGCGTGTTTGGCCACATTCTCTGCAACTGACCGAACAATTTTTGCGTTTGTTTCAATTAAATCCATTCGGCTCATACCTGGTTTACGTGGTAGCCCTGCTGTAATAACAACAACGTCAGATCCAGCAATGGCTTCGTATCCTTGGCCATCAGGAGTAGTGGTTTGCCCAATTACTTTAGTTTCAAATCCTTCGATTGATCGAGACTGATTTAGATCGAGCGCTAATCCTTCTGGTTTACCTTCCAGAATGTCAGTCAGCACAACTGTGTCCACTATGTTGTATTCAGCAATTCGCTGTGCAGTTGTTGAACCGTAAAAACCTGCGCCTACAACGGTAACTTTTCCGGCCAATGTGATCGCAACCCTTCAATAATCTAAGTCAGACCTAAAATGTCTTGACCTCAAGATACATAAATTCTACGGCTTGCAATTTTTAATAATTACTGCGGTTACCGATAAGGAACCACAAGAGCCAAAATCAATAAGGCCACACCCAAGGCCGCAAGAAAAGTTAGGTCGATCCTGCGCCGACGCGATTTAAGCCAACCCGCTTTGGCATCCGGTAAGTAAAAACGCAACAGGAAAGCTAGCAGTACGCAGAGTGCCAACCCGATTGCACCAGTTCTGAAATTAAGTTGGACAGCCACCACCATGGCCAATGAAACAGCGAAATAAACCAGTAAGGCTGGCCATTGCTTAGCAAATAAACGTTTCATCTTAATCCGTAGTAACTGAAGCAGGATCAGCCTCTGGGACAAATACTTCATTTTTCTCTTGAGCGCTTGTCACATTGGATTGTAACGATGCGATTATCACTGCCACAACTGTAATTGCGATTCCAAGTAAAACTTGGAAAGTAACGGTATTGCCAGGCGTTGGAAAAAAGATATCGAGAAGCACAGCACCTAATAGTTGTCCAACTACTGAAACTAAAGCAAAAATCAAAATCCCAAGTGTACGAACAAGCACGACTGCCGAAACAATGAATACGATTCCAATTGCACCGCCGGTCCATAGAAGTGGCTGTTCCCACGGTGCTGGTGGAATAGGAATAGCTACATCGGTAATTAAGTTATAAAGCAGGAACAAAATCAACAGTACCGTCATCCCAACGGTGAAATTAAGTGTCGTTGTAGCCCAAGGTTGTCTGGTCTCTTGTGCAACTCGCCCATTCATCGCATGCTGAGCCGAAGTAAGCGCGCCAACAGTAAACATATAAATAACCATCGGTAAATTAAATGTTCCTGTGTGAGCGCGACCAAGAACTGCGATAACCACTCCCACAACTGCCAAACCAGCTGAAAAAACTCGAAGAATCGTAACTGGTTTTGGCCCAGCAGGACCTAAACCATATTTATCGACAAGCAAAGATGCGCAAGTTTGCCCTGCAACAACTGATATAACAAAAATTGCCACCCCAACTACCGGAACAACAAAGCCCTGTCCGATGACAAATAAAGCACCGGCAGTTCCACCAATAATTTGCCACCAATGTAACTTTTGAGTTCGAATTAATTTTGGAACTCCGAAATATGCTTTTCGAGCCGGTTTGATTAAAGCAAGACCGATAAACAAAATAGTTAACCCTGAACCAAATGAAACTAAAGCAGCAACAATTGCATTATCTAAAACCGCGCCTAACTCACCATTCACTCTGGCTTGCGAACTATTGAATGTGGCTACTAATAACCCAATTAATAAATGCCAAGGATTTACTTTTTGTTTTTTTGCGACTTTACTCAATGGAAAAAATGCCTCGTATCAGTGAAATACATTGTCACACCGGCTTTGTTTGCCGCCTCAATAACTTCACTATCTCGAACTGATCCACCTGGTTGCACGATTGCTTTTACTCCAGCATCCAATAAAACTTGAAGTCCATCAGCAAATGGGAAAAAAGCATCAGAGGCAGCCACACTATTCGCTGCTCGAGAAGCACCTGCTCTACTTACTGCCAGACGCGCACTATCGACTCGATTTACTTGTCCCATTCCAATTCCAACTGCGGCACCCGATTTTGCCAATAAAATTCCATTCGATTTAACGCATCGACTCGCACGCCAGGCAAAAACTAAATCGCTGATTGTTTCTTCGTCTGCTGGGCTACCCGAAACTAATTTCCAATTCTTTGGATCAAAATCATTTGCTTGAAATACATCTGTAGTTTGCACAAGCATCCCCCCAGTTATTGGGCGCGATTCATAATTAATTTCTGTAGACACATCTTCAACCTGCAAAATTCGTAAATTTTCTTTTCTGCGCAAGATTTCAAGTGCTTCTTTTTCAAAACTTGGTGCCACAATAACCTCGGTAAAAACTTCACTTACAGCTGCCGCCATAACTGCATTTACTTCTCTATTGGCCGCAATTACTCCACCGAAAGCCGAAACTGGATCAGTTGCATGTGCTGCCTTGTAAGCACTATTGATGTCTGAGCCGATGGCAATTCCACAAGGGTTTGCGTGTTTAATAATTGCTACTGCTGGTTGTGTATGGTCGTAAGCAGCTCGCCTAGCAGCATCGGCGTCAACATAGTTGTTGTAAGACATTTCTTTGCCATGAAGTTGTAAAGAGTTTGCTAACCCAATTTCAGTTTGGGCAGATTTATAAACGGCTGCACGTTGATGAGGGTTTTCGCCGTAGCGTAGGTGAGCCTGGCGATGCCAAACTTTGCCAATCCAATTTGGAAATTCCTGGTCACTGTCCGCTAGGTTTTTTGCCAACCAAGTAGCTACCGAAACGTCATACTCAGCAACGTGACTGAATGCTTTAACAGCAAGACTTTGCCGTTCACTCAACGTAAATCCACCCTGTTTCACTGCATCGAGTAATTGCGGGTACAAAGCTGGATTAACAACTACAGCAACATTGAGATGATTTTTTGCTCCGGCCCTAACCAGAGCAGGTCCACCAATATCAATTTGTTCAATACATTCACTAACATTCGCGCCAGATTGAACAGTTTTCAAGAATGGATACAAATTCACAATTGCTAATTCAAACGGTGTGATCTTTAGTTCTTTTAGTTGCCTAACATGTTCTGGTTTTGTTAAATCAGCCAATAAGCCCGCATGAATGTTTGGATGTAACGTTTTTACCCGACCATCAAGACATTCCGTAAACCCAGTTACCTCTTTTACTTCAGTAACTGGGATCCCCGCCTGTGAAATAGTTTGTGCAGTGCTTCCAGTTGAAACTATTTCGACACCGTTATTGTGCAATTCTGTAGCTAACTCAACTAACCCAGTTTTGTCAGAGACACTAACTAACGCACGGTTAATTTTTATTCGATCGCTCAAGTTAATTGCCTGCCTTGACTAGCAGTTCCCTTGAAACAAATTGAGCTACAACTTTTACCAGTAATTCTTTTTCAACCTGCTTGATACGTTCATGTAAAGTTTGGATGGAGTCGGACGGCAAAATCTCGACCACTTTTTGGGTAATCACTTCTCCAGTATCTACACCTTCATCCACGAAATGAATCGTACTCCCAGTGACTTTTTCTCCAGCAGTCAAAGCATCAGCAACTGCATGGCTGCCAGGAAATTTAGGTAAAAGAGCTGGATGGGTATTAATAATTTTTCCTTTGAACTGGGCAAGCACTTTATGACCGAGGATTTTCATAAATCCAGCCGAAACAATTAAATCTGGGTTTAGTTCAGCTAAAACTCTTGCTAATTCTTGATCCCACTTGGTTCGATCAGAATTTAATGGAACTAAAAATGTTGGGATCGCCGAATTTTTCGCTCGGTCAATTGCAGGACAATCGACGTCTGTGATTAGCCCAACTAATTTGCCTTGATGTAGATCCTGCTGATCAATTAATGCTTGGAAAAGGGTGCCCGATCCAGATGCCAAAACAACTATTCGAAAATCGGTCACAAGAGAAGTCTATGGATTTGGTTTTGGTGATTTTGGTCGATGCGTCCACCAGAAAATAATCGCCAGAATAACTCTTGGAATTAATAAGGTAACTATCGCCGCGATACCAAACACTTTCACCGTCTGCAATGAAACTTCTAAGGCCTTTGGGCCCATAAAAGATAGGTAAGCAGAACCTAGTGGTCCACTCGAAAAACTTGCTAGTAGCCAAGTAAAAACTCCCACTACAGCAAGAGCTGCCAAAATGCGAATAAATTCACGGATTCTAATTGTGTGTGACAGCGCAACTGGAAGTGAATCGCCTTTAGCTTTCCATGGCTCACGTGGAATCAAAAAATAAATTAAACAGCCAATAAAAACTGGAATTATGATCAAATATTTTGTCCAAGTGTAAATTTCGTTGGGCAAAATAGAAAGTAGCGGGAATGCTGGTAACGCACCGGGGGCTACAACACTCGTATTAACTATCGCACTTCCACCTAGATAAATAGTTGCTCCAAATAAATATGAATAGACCCAAGTGATTATGGTCGGTAGGTAGCCAATACTTAGCAAAGTAAGAAATATTTGATCGAGATTATTTGGCGCCATTAAACCTGAAACAGTTTTAATTTCACTCCATCTCAAGACCAGCAGAGCTGCAGTTAGTAACGAACTTACTAACCAAAAAATCAAAAATATAACCAAGCCAGGTTTTAACCCAGCAACAAATTCTTTTGGTAATTTAGTCAGCAAAAAAGTTGGATTCGGAGAGAAAGTTAAAACTATTCCGCTACAAACAATAAGTGCCAAGAGGGCGCTTGACGTAAATGCATTAACAAAATCTGTCCGTAAGCCAGCTGTTGAACTGATTAAAGAAATCAAACTACTAATTGCGCCATAAAACATAAGATAAAAAATTGCAGTCGCCCAGAATTGCTTTGCAGATTTTGGTTGCGCACTTTTAATTGCCCATTGCATTGTTTTTGAAATTGTAAATACAGGAATAATTAAAAATCCCCAAGGTAATAAACCAATGGTTGTCCCACTAATTGAAACATTTACTAAATGTGTTGCTTGCCATGCGATGGCTGATGCTCGAACCACCTGAAAAGTTGATTCATTTCCATGAGCAGCAAATAGCCAAATAACCATCACCACTAGAAATGACAGCATCAACCCAACGAGTGCAGCCACAAATGCAGCAATCAAACTTGCCAAAATAGCAGGGTAATTTGTTACCTGAGTATCGTCATGTGGCTGTCGCCATTGTTCAGTTACAGATGCAATGCGACGATTGTTCGGGATTGACACATAAAAATGTTCGCAGGTTTGTTCGCAATTTAGTGATCCGACACCCTAAACAGAATCTAGTTGCGCAAAATTACTTACTAATTACTTCGCGAACTAGTCGAGCTGTTTCACTTGGAGTTTTTCCAACACGAACACCAACTGCTTCGAGCGCATCTTTCTTTGCTGCTGCAGTACCACTGGAGCCAGAAACGATTGCACCTGCATGTCCCATGGTTTTGCCCTCAGGAGCAGTAAACCCAGCAACGTAACCAACTACTGGTTTCGTGACGTTGTCTTTGATAAATGCAGCTGCACGCTCTTCGGCATCGCCACCTATTTCACCAATCATCACTATGACATCGGTATCTGGATCGTTTTGAAATGCTGCCAAGCAATCTATGTGAGTTGTTCCAATGATTGGATCGCCACCGATACCAACGCAAGTTGAAAAACCTAAATCGCGCAATTCAAACATCATTTGGTAAGTCAGTGTTCCTGATTTTGAAACTAAACCAATTCGACCTTTTTTAGTAATGTCACCTGGAATGATTCCAGCATTGGATTGCTCAGGACTAATTAACCCTGGGCAGTTAGGTCCAATAATTCGTGTTTTACCTTTGTTTTGCGCGTACTGAAAAAACGACGCGGTGTCATGCACCGGAATTCCTTCAGTAATCACCACACAAAGCGGAATAGCTGCATCAACTGCTTCAACTACAGCAGCCTTGGCAAACTTTGGTGGCACAAAAACTACCGAAACATTGGCTCCGGTTTTCTCCATCGCTTCACCAACTGAATTAAAAACAGGAATTCCATCGACTTCTTGCCCGCCCTTACCCGGAGTAACTCCGGCTACAACGTTGGTGCCAGAAGCAATCATGCGACGGGTGTGCTTTGTGCCTTCAGCTCCGGTCATTCCTTGAACTAAAATCTTGCTGTTTTTATCTAGAAAAATTGCCATTACTATTCCCTACTTACCAGCAGCCAGTTGTGCGACTCTGCGTGCAGCATCATCCATGGTTTCAACACGTTCAATCACAGCAATTCCTGATTCATCAAGTATGCGACGACCTTCGCTTGCATTATTGCCATCGATTCGACAAACAATTGGCTTAGTTACAGGTTCACCGCGCTGCGCCAACATTCCAATCGCTTGCACAATTCCATTTGCAACCGCGTCACAAGCTGTAATTCCGCCAAAGACATTCACAAATACTGCTTTTACATCTGGATCGCCAAGCACAATGTCTAAACCATTAGCCATTACTTGTGCGCTAGCGCCACCACCAATGTCTAAAAAGTTGGCTGGCTTTACTCCACCAAATTCTTCACCGGCGTATGCAACAACGTCGAGTGTGGACATAACCAGACCAGCACCATTTCCAATGATTCCAACTTCACCTTGTAACTTCACGTAGTTGAGATCAAATTCTTTTGCCCTAAGTTCAATCGGATCAGTCGTTGAATTATCGATTAACGAAATATGAGATTCATGCCGAAATTGTGCATTGTCATCAAGTGAAACTTTTCCATCAAGGGCTAAAACTTTGCCATCTGGTGTTTTAGCTAATGGATTTACTTCAACTAGAGTTGCATCTTCTTTGATTAAGACGTCCCAAAGTTTTTGCAGTATAGAAATTACTTGTTCTCTAACTTCAGCGGGAAACTTTGCTGCATCTGCAATTTCAGCAGCTTTTTGTTCGGTGCAACCCTCAATTGCATCAACTCTAATTTTCGCTAATGCTTCAGGCTTCGTTGCAGCCACTTCTTCAATGTCCATGCCACCTTCGACACTTGCCATCGCTAAGAAAGTTCGATTAGCCCGATCAAGTAAAAAGGAAACGTAGTACTCTTCTGCAATTTCTGCTGCTGCAGTTACTAAAACTTTATGAACTATGTGGCCCTTGATATCAAGGCCAAGAATATCTTTGGCTCGATCTAGTGCTTCATCTGCACTTTGGGCCAACTTAACGCCGCCAGCTTTTCCGCGGCCACCAGTTTTAACCTGAGCCTTGACTACAACTGTGTCACCGATTTTTGTTGCGGCAGCTTTAGCTTCTTCGGGAGTGGTGCAAACAAATCCAGGCACAACTGGAACACCATGTGCGCCGAATAATTCTTTTGCTTGATATTCGTATAGGTCCACGTTTGGAACACTTCCTACTTACGGGAGATCGAGATTTCTTCCTAGTCCAGATTAGGTCAACCGATGATTGGCGATTAACGCAGGTTGTCGATTACCCAGCCAGTAAGTGTGGAAAGTGGAGTACCTGGAGTAAAAATAACTTTTACTCCTTCCTCGAGTAACGCCGGAATGTCATCCTGCGGAATTACGCCGCCACCAAATACGACAATGTCAGTGCGCTGCTTATCTTTCAACAAGCCAAGTACTTCCGGAAAAACAGTTTCATGGGCGCCAGATAATACTGAGATGCCAATTGCACCGACCTGGTGCTCAATTGCGGCCTGCACAATCTGAGCTGGCGTTTGATGTAGTCCGGTGTAGAAAACTTGAACACCGGCATCTTCTAGGGCTCTGACTACAACTTTGGCACCACGATCATGGCCATCAAGACCTGCTTTGGCCACCAGAACTCGCACAGTTCTATCGATCCCCGCGTTATCGGTCCCCGCTGATTGGGTTTTATTTGCAAGCGGTGAGGTGTCCATATCGACTAAATATAGAGTTATTCAATAATTAAGCCACTATTGAGCAATTTGGGCGCACCCAAAAACAAAGGGTTGAAGTATTAATAATTAATAAGGTACTAAGTGAGACTTCTCACACCGCAAATAAATTGTGTTTTATCCCATGTTTATAGGTATTTTCTGACGAATTATCGGCAAATTTTGCATTAATTATGTCAATAATTTCACAGACATAACATTTGCGTTTCCTAAATCGGCTGTTGTCAGGTAAAAAAGAATAGGTAAATAAAGGATTTTTGCGCGAGCCGACCTAGTCGTTGGTTTCGCACAACCGGCGAAAGGGTGGCTAATGGGCGATTCAGCACGTGGCCGCCACCGCGCCGGACGACATAGCGCCCCGAAGAAAAAAGCGGTTAAACCCAAATCTGTATCAGCCTTACTTGGCCTGGCCGGAGTTAGCTCAGTAGTCGTAACTGGTGGCAGCACTGTTCCTACCCTGAACACCAACATCGCAAATGAGGCGCCTGATACGACCACCACTATCCCAGTGGTTAAAACAACTGCGATTACAAATAACTTAATCAACCGAGTTCAGGCTGCTAGCCGTACAAACGAACGCGAAACTTTACAAGACGCCGAAGCCTCAGCCCAAGCTTCGACTGTCGCAGATCCTGCCACAGACATACTTGCGGTAATCGACACCACTCCAACTTTGAAGTCAGAAGATATCAGAGCAATCCAAGCATTAGCTGGTTCAACAGAAGATTTAATTACTCTGATTGACCAAGTCCAAGAGGATGCGAATCAGCAAGCCGCACTCCAAGTGCAACAGCAAGAAATTGCTCGGGCCGCAGCTGCCGAAGCTGAAGCTCAGGTAGCTGAAGCTATCCGCCAAGCAGAAGCTAAAAAACAGGCCGCAATTGTTCAGGCACAGCGCATTGAAACTATCGGAAAAGTTCTAGTTCCTGTGCAGGATGGTTACCAGCTATCAGCACGATTTATGCAACGTGGTCGAATTTGGTCTGGTGGTGTTCATACCGGCCTTGATTTTCGCGTTCCAGTCGGCACTCGAGTTTATGCAGCGGCTTCCGGAACGATTATTGAAGCAGGTTATGAAGGTTCGTACGGTTATCGAATTGTCATTGACCATGGCGATGGCTACATGACTACTTATAACCACCTATCAACAATTTTTGAAACTGGCGGATTTATTACAGCTGGAACCAACATTGGACTTTCTGGTGCAACAGGAAAAGTGACCGGTCCGCACTTACATCTTGAAGTTCTTAAAGACGGTCAATTCATTAACCCTGCTGGTTGGCTTTGGGGAACTGAGTAATTCTTTTTAATTAAAGTTTCTCTACTGGGGCATAACGCAGTAACAGGCGCTTAATCCCAGCACTCTTAAAGTCGATTGTTGCCTCTGCTTTTTCATTTTCTCCTTGAACTGCAGTGACAGTTCCCATACCAAATTTGTCATGCAGTACTCGATCGCCGATTGCCAAAACCATTACCGGCTCTTGGCGTTTAGGGGTGCGTTCAAAATCTCCGCTTAATCCAAGTGGAGTAAATTCTTCTCCTTGGCGTTCGATCAATTCATCTGGCAACTCAGCTATAAACCGAGACTCGGGGTTGTAGTTAGGTTGACCCCAAGTTGATCTTGTCGAAGCTCTAGTTAAAAACAATCGCTGCATTGCTCGGGTCATACCAACATATGCAAGTCGACGTTCTTCTTGTAGTTCGGTGTCTGAACCAAGTGCCCGTTGGTGCGGAAAAATACCTTCTTCCATTCCAGTTAAAAATACAACTGGAAATTCAAGGCCTTTTGCTGTGTGCAAAGTCATCATTGTTACAACACCACCGTGAGCATCGTCTTTAGGAATTTCATCCGAGTCAGCAACAAGAGAAACACGTTCAAGAAAATCGGCTAGCCGAGCTGGTTTTTTCTCTTCGTTTTCAGCCTGAAATTGTTCTTCAAATTCACGTGCAACATTTTCAAGTTCTGCCAAATTTTCAATTCGAACTTCGTCTTGCGGATCTTTACTTTGAGCAAGTTCTTTCAATAATCCTGATGATTCCAAAACAGTATGGACGATTTCACTTGGCCCAGCACCTGAATCGTCCATGACTCGCAATAAATTGAGCAGTCCCCCAAATTCTTTCAATGCATTTTGGGAGCGGGCCGCAAGAGTATTAATTTCACTCACTCGGTCGATTGCTTCACTGAATGTAATTTTTTCTCGGCGAGCAAAATTTTCTACCGCCTCTTCAGCTTTATCTCCTATACCGCGTCTTGGTGTGTTAAGTATTCGGCGCAACGACACATCATCTGCTGGATTAACAATGGTTCGCAAATATGCCAATGCATCTCGAATTTCTTTGCGTTCATAGAATCGGGTGCCGCCAACAACTTTGTATGGAATTCCGCTGCGAATAAAGACTTCTTCCACACTTCGAGATTGATTATTGGTGCGATAAAAGACAGCAATGTCTTTATAGGCAAAATTGTTTTGATCAATTAACTCTCGAAGTTTACGAACAATAAAGTCTGCCTCGTGATGTTCATCAGTAGCTGAATAGACAAAGATTTTTTCACCCGCACCTTGTGCTGTCCATAAATTTTTCTTGGGTCTACCTGCATTCTTGTCAATCACTGCATTTGCAGCAGACAGGATGTTCTGTGTGGATCGATAGTTTTGTTCGAGTACGACAGTTTTTGATTTTGAATAATCTCTTTCAAATTCCATGATGTTACGGATATTCGCGCCACGAAACGCGTAAATACTCTGATCGGAATCACCAACTACACATAGTTCGGCTGGCTCTACCCCATCGCTTCCATTGCCTACTAATTCTCGAATCAAAACATATTGTGCATGATTGGTGTCTTGGTACTCATCGACCAACACATGTCTAAATCGACGATGGTACGAGGTGGCTACATCAGGGAATGCTTGAAGTAGTGCAACAGTATGGCCAATTAAATCGTCAAAGTCGACTGCACTTGCGCGCATCAATCTTCGTTGATACTCGCCATAGACTTCAGCAACTGTTTGTTCTTGAGTTGTTTGAGCTTTAGTTACAGCAATTTCGTAGTCGATTAATTCATTTTTTAGATTGCTGACCTGACTTAGCAAGTACTTAGCTGAATAAGTTTTTGGGTCAATCCCAAGATCTTTTGCCACTAAAGTCATCAACCGAACTGAGTCTTGAGTGTCATAAATACTGAAGGTTGGCTTTAACCCAAGTCTTTTTGCTTCATTACGCAGGATTCTCACGCAAGCAGAGTGAAATGTCGAAACCCACATAACTCGTGCTTGTGGTCCAACGATGTGAGCCACCCGCTCCTTCATTTCATTGGCAGCTTTATTGGTGAAAGTGATGGCTAAAATTTCACCTGGATGAACATTTCGTTGCGCCAATAAATATGCAATGCGCCGAGTGAGTACTCTTGTTTTCCCAGAGCCAGCACCAGCGACTACTAATAGTGGCGATCCCGAATGAGTTACTGCCTGACGCTGAGGTTCGTTTAAGTCATCTAATAAATGCGCAGGCACAGGTACGATTCTACGTTCGTGTGCTGACACCTCTAGAGTTGAGTACGTGAGTTCGATTAACCAAAACTTAGAAAAAGATGAAAGATTCGGTATCCCAGAGGGAGTCGAGCGAGTTCTAGTAGTAACTGCACACCCAGATGATGTTGATTTCGGTGCGGGTGGAACTATTGCCACGCTAACCGAGTTAGGTATATCAGTCTCGTATTGCATTTGCACAGACGGTGATGCAGGAGGTTTTGATGATGAAACTGACCGAGCACAAATACCAGCAATTCGCAGAGCCGAACAAATAGCGGCTGGAAAAGTTTTAGGTGTTAGCGACATAAATTTTCTTGGTTATAAAGATGGCTACTTAGAACCAAGTCACGATGTACAAAAAGATATTGTGCAAATCATGCGAAAAGTTAAACCGCAGCTGGTAATTACCCAAACGCCTGAACGAAATTGGGAACGCCTGCCTGCCACGCATCCTGATCACATGGCTGCAGGCGAAGCAACTACCCGAGCGCTTTACCCAGCAGTTCGAAATCCATATGCGTATTCGGACTTGCGTCTAAAAGAGGGCTTGGAGGCTTGGACAGTCAGTTGGCTTTGGCTACAAGGTGATGCAAATCCAAATCATTGGCTGGATGTGACATCAAAATTTGATCAAAAAATACAAGCGATTAGCGCGCATGCAAGTCAAGTAAGTCACCTGGACGACCTAGCTGGCATGGTACGCGAATGGCAAAAACTTGCGGCAAGTCGAGCTGGTTTACCAGAAGGCACACTTGCCGAAGGATTTCGACAAATTAAATTGCCCGATTAAAAGTTAAATAAAGACAGCGACAATCACATTAAGCATTGTTAAGCCACCAACTGCAGCCCACATACTTTTTGCATCGGTTGTTGATTTACGTCCAATGAGCACAACAATAAGCACTGCTAGTGCAACACCTAATTTAATTCCAATTTTTGTGTGATCTACAGTTTCATCGGCTAACAGCCCTGCAGACAATATTCCAGCTAGGCCAAGTCCAGTTACTAATTGAGTGAGCGCACCATGAAACATGGCTGGGTTTATGCCTTTTGTTGCGCTAGACATTTGCACTAAGAAGCCACCTAGAAGTGAGGAAAGGCCAACAAAGTGAAGAACAACAATTAACTTATAAACGAATTCCATTTTCTATTCCCATTCAATCGTGCCTGGAGGTTTACTGGTTACATCTAGTACAACACGATTTACTTCACGAACCTCGTTAGTAATGCGTGTCGATATTTTTGCCAGTAATTCATAAGGCAAGCGAGTCCAGTCAGCAGTCATCGCATCCTCGCTAGAAACAGGTCGCAGCACAATCGGATGGCCATAAGTTCGACCATCACCCTGTACGCCAACACTGCGAACATCAGCAAGTAGCACGACTGGAAATTGCCAAATACTGCTAGTTAATCCCGCCAGCGAGATTTCTTCACGAACTATCGCATCTGCAGCCCGCAAAATATCTAGCCGCTGTTTATCAACGCTTCCAACAATTCGAATTCCTAAACCTGGTCCAGGGAATGGATGGCGCATCACCATTTCTTCAGGCAAACCCAGTTGACGTCCCACAGCTCTGACTTCATCTTTGAATAATTCTCTTAACGGTTCGCAAAGTTCGAAATCTAAATCATCTGGTAAACCACCCACGTTGTGATGTGACTTAATAGTGGCCGCACCTGTACCGCCACCACTTTCGACAACATCTGGATATAAAGTTCCCTGAACTAAATACTTGATTGGGTTTCCACTGTTTCCAGCATCTTCAACTAATTTGCGTGCAGTATCTTCGAATACTCGAATAAACAGGTGGCCAATTATTTTTCGCTTTTCTTCCGGATCAGTGACACCAGATAGTTCAGCAAGAAAACGATCGGAAGCATCTACTACAACTAGTTTGATGCCAGTTGCCGCAACATAATCTCGTTCTACTTGCTCGCGTTCACCTAATCTAAGTAATCCATGGTCAACAAACACGCAAGTTAAATTATCGCCAACAGCTTTATGTACTAATGCTGCAGCTACGGCTGAATCAACTCCCCCAGATAAGCCACAAATCACTTGGTGCTGACCGATTTGTTCTTTGATTCGCGAAACTTGTTCATCCACTATTCCAGCGGGGGTCCAATCTGGTTTAAGTCCAGCGATGTCATATAAGAAGTGTTCTAAAACTTTTTGCCCATATTCAGAGTGCATAACTTCGGGATGAAATTGAACTCCAGCAAATTTCTGTGCCAAATTTTCGAATGCAGCAATTGGCGCTCCTGCAGTGGTTGCAATCACTTCAAAACCTTGCGGTGCTACTTGCACACTGTCACCGTGGCTCATCCAAACATTTTGGGATTTAGGTAAATCGGCAAATAGGCAGCCAGACTTAGTAACAGTTAATTGCGTTGCACCGAATTCGGATAAACCAGTTTTAGTTACTTGTCCGCCAAGAGCGCTTGCCATTGCTTGAAATCCATAGCAAATTCCGAAAATTGGTAGACCTGTTTCAAATAACTTTGGATCAACTTGTGGAGCTCCAGGTGCATAAACACTTGATGGTCCACCTGACAGCACAATTGCTTGTGGATTTTTAAGTAACAAATCTGCCACAGACATACTGCTTGGCACGACTTCAGAGTAAATATTTGCTTCACGAATACGTCTGGCAATTAACTGTGCATACTGCGCACCATAATCAATAACCAAAACTGGACGCGCGGTAGTCACTTTCCTAGCCTATTGGTTACAAATTTCATGAACTAATGGCGTTGAGTTTCAGTTCCCCGATAGCACCTTTAGGGACAATTGGATTAGCCGGATATATCCACTCCACTGGTTGATATGCGGCCCCAAGCATCGGACGTAAATCTTGCTCACCATTATTGGGCCACATTGCAAATGCGCGCTCAGCTTGTGCAGTAATTGTTAAAGATGGGTTTACACCTAAATTTCCAGAAATCGTTGATCCATCAACAATGTGCAATCCTGGATGACCAAATACTCGATGATAGGCATCGATTACTCCGTGATTTGCGCTTTCACCAATCACACAACCACCTACAAAATGTGCCGTGAATGGGGCGTTGATCACTTCGCCAAGATTTCCCATCGGTTTTCCTGAAATTACTTGGGATAATTCTCGAGCAACTTTATTGGCAATCGGCAACCAAGTTGGGTTTGGTTTACCTTCACCTTGGCGACTGCTTAATTTCCAGCTTCTAAAAAACTTGCGCTGCTTTCCAAATACAGTGATCGAACTATCCAGACTTTGCATTACTAAAGCAATAATTGTCCGTTGCGACCAATTTTTTACCCAAAGACCCTTGATTGCTTCTAGTGGATGGCGGATAACTTGCGCAATCCAGATTCGCCATCGAGGAATGTTTTCATCACCATCTGTAAATACCGTCGCCAATAAACCCATGGCATTTGAGCCAACGCCGTATCGAACCGGTTGAATGTGTGTTTGGTCTTCAGGAAAAAATGAAGAGGTAATTGCAACACCAGTTGTAAAGTCTGGCTCAGATATTTTGTCAGCAACTGCACCGAGTAGCGCTTCAGAATTAGTTCTAGATAAATAACCGAGACGTTCAGAAATATTCGGTAAGTTTCCAGTATTTTTCATTTCATGTAGAAGTTTTTGCGTGTTATACGTTCCAGCAGCAACGACAACATGTTTAGCCTTAAACGATTGTTTTTTAATTCCACCAGTTCGCGTAGTGTTAATAATCCATTCGTCACCAACTTGAGAAATTTTATTCACAGTTGTCATCGATAAAATTTGTGCGCCAAGTTTGCGAGCCAAGGCTAAATAATTTTTATCCAAAGTATTTTTGGCATTATGCCGGCACCCAGTCATACATTCGCCACAGTTTGTACAGCCTTTTCGGGCTGGTCCTACTCCTCCAAAATATGGATCTTCATGCAATTCACCAGGTTGTTTTCCAAAATGAACTGCAACTGGGGCTAGGCGAAATGAAGTTTCAACTCCCATTCGCTGGGCAACTGACTGCATTGCTTTGTCCGCAGGAGTGAAAACTGGATTTTCCACTACGCCTAACATGCGTCTTGCTAAATCATAAAAAGGCTTTAATTCTTTTTGCCAATCAGTAATTTTGGCCCACGGACCTTGGGCGAAAAACTCTTTCATTGGTTCATACATAGTGTTTGCATAGACAAGTGATCCACCACCAACACCTGCGCCAGCCAAAACTAAAACATTGGGCAATCTATGGATTCGTTGAATTCCAAAGCAACGCAAAGCGGGAGCAAATAGAAATTTGCGTAGCCGCCAAGAAGTCTTTGCGTACTCATGATCTTTAAACTCTTTTCCAGCTTCAATTACTAAAACTCGATAATTTT
>CAYVZD010000003.1:5839-18804 GCA_964456135.1 uncultured Bifidobacterium sp. | reverse complement strand
TACTCATGATCTTTAAACTCTTTTCCAGCTTCAATTACTAAAACTCGATAATTTTTTTCACTTAACCGAAGGGCTGCGACACTTCCACCAAAACCAGAGCCAACAATTACAACGTCGTACTCTGATTGCATTAACGAAGTCCGAATTTCTTTAATAATTTAAGCGCCTTGGATATAAGCGCATTCCATCGTTGTTCCGAAAACCCAAATCGTGGACCAGTGATAAAAGTTGGATGAATAGCAATTGTTTGCGGTTCGGTAAATCTCATTAACCCTTCAATGCCATGTCGCCGACCTAAACCTGATTGGCCCATACCGCCCATTGGCGCAGCAACTGATCCAAATGCAGCAGCAAATCCATCATTTACGTTGACTGAGCCACTTTTAATCCGAGAAGCAATCTGCTGCGCCTGCTCAAGATCACGCGAAATAACTGAAGCCGATAAACCATATTCGGAATCATTGGCTAGTTGAATAGCTTCTTCATTATCTTTAAATGGAAGTACATAAACCACTGGGCCAAATACTTCTTCGTGATAAATCTTCATATCTTTTGTCACACCAGTTAATACAGTTGGCTCGTAGACAAATGGGCCAATATCAGGTCGACTCTTACCGCCAGTTACAGCAACAGCACCTTCAGATATTGCAGTTGCCACTGCCTTTTCAACACGGTTTAAAACTGCTTCACTACCAAGGGATCCAACTTCATAATCCCAACTCAAATTGGCACCAAGTTTTATTTTTTTAACTCGTTCGACAAATGCTGATAAGAATTCTTCATAAATATCTTCGTGAATGAACATTCGTTCAATCGAAATACAAAGTTGACCAGCTGATGTAAAGCATCCTTGAACAGCCGATTCGATAAATGTATTTAAGTTTGCGTCTTTGCACACAATCATTGGGTTTTTACCGCCCAGTTCAAGTGACGCGCCAATTAATCTTGCGCCGGCCTGTGCCCCAACTTTTCGACCAGTCGCCGTGGAGCCAGTGAAGCAAATGTAATCAACTTCATCGATTAGTGCTGAACCAACAGTTGGACCATCGCCGATAACTAAAGTAGCTACTCCTTTTGGTAGACCTGCCTTAGAAAGTAAATCAAGAGCATGTATTGCCGACCATGCAGTCTGAAAATCTGGTCGAATCACGACCGTATTTCCTGCCAGCATCGCAGGTATTGCATCATAAATTGAAAGAGTAAGTGGATAGTTCCATGGCGAGATAACTCCGACTACGCCTTTTGGTTGAGCTAACACACTGGTTTTTGTTAGTACTGGGAAAATTCCAACTCTACGTTCTGGACTCAAAGCTTGTTTTGCAATTTTTGTGTAATGTGCAGCAATCATTGCCACACCAAAAATTTCGGCTGCTGCATGCGATCTTGCTTTACCGGTTTCTTTTTGAATTACATCTTGTAAAAGTTCTTGGTTTTGAAAGAGTAATTCGTAATACCGATCAAATATTTCTATCCGGTCATCAACACTTGTCTTTGCCCAAGTATCACTTGCTGCTCTAGCTTGATTAACTGCAACTTTTACGTCGTCAATGGATGACAGTGGGACTGGTTGAATTACTTGACCCGGGAAGGGGCTTACTGGCGTAATGGAGTCTCCACTGGTTGCAATTACGTTATCCAGAAGTTGAACATCACTTGTTGTCAGCACAGCACTAGCCTAAATGCTGAACCAAATTTGAGCGCAGCTAACTAAAAACCCCGAACTATCGAGGCGTTACTGCTACTTCGCAGCGTTGAAATTCCTTTAAGTCTGAATAGCCACAAGTCGCCAAGGATCTGCGCAAGGCACCGACAATATTCATCGTGCCATCTGCAGTATTCGAAGGCCCATTAATGATTTGTGTCAGGGTGCCTGAGGTACCAAGTTCAACTAACTCGCCTCTTGGTAAATCTGGGTGAGTTGCTTCAAGACCCCAATGTTTTCCTTGTCCAGGTGCATCGGTTGCTCGAGCAAAAATTGAACCAACCATTGCCGCATCTGCACCTAGCGCAATTGCTTTTGCGACATCTCCACTATGGCCCATTGAGCCATCTGCAATAACTGAAACATATCTTCCGCCAGACTCATCAAGATAATCACGTCTAGCTGCGGCAACATCGGCAACGGCTGACGCCATTGGTACCCGAACACCAAGCACATCTTGAGTTGTGTGCGCTGCACCGCCACCAAAACCAACAAGTACCCCTGCGGCTCCAGTTCGCATTAAATGAAGTGCTGCAGTGTAAGTTGCGCAACCACCAACAATTACTGGGACATCTAACTTATAAATAAATTCTTTTAGATTTAGTGGCTCTTCCCCAGCAGAAACATGTTCAGCACTGACCGTTGTGCCTCGAATAACAAATATGTCTACACCTGCTGAAACAACTTGGGCTGCATATTGTGCCGTACGTTGCGGACTCAGCGAAGCAGCAACAGTTAAACCCGCAGCACGCATCTCGGTAATCCGTTGAGAAATTAATTCAGGCTGAATTGGCTGTGAATAAATCTGCTGCAATTTTTTGGTAGCCGCACTGGGTGCAAGTTTTGAGATTTCAGTCAATTCTTTTTCTGGGTCTTTAAATCTTGTCCAAATTCCTTCTAAATTTAAAATTGCCAATCCGCCAAGTTCGCTAAACGTTTTAGCCGATGTTGGCGAGACTACAGAGTCCATCGGTGCGGCAATTAATGGATGTGCGAAGTTGTAAGCGTCAATTTTCCAGTTAAGTGAAACTAGTTCAGGATCTCGAGTTCGCCTACTGGGAACCAGCGATACATCATCAAATGAATATGCAATGCGCCCACGTTTGGCCCGGCCAATTTCCACGTCTGACATTTTTGCTCCTATCGTCCGTGGTAATTGGGTGCTTCAACAGTTAGTTGAACATCGTGTGGATGGCTTTCTTTCAATCCCGCTGGAGTGATTCGAATGAGTTTGCCGTTTTGTTTTAGTTCAGCAATTGTGGCAGCACCGGCGTAGCCCATTGATGCCCTTAGTCCGCCTACTAATTGATGCGCAACCGCGGCTAACTGGCCGCGGTAAGGAACCTGGCCTTCAATTCCTTCCGGAACTAATTTGTCTTCAGATAAAACATCGTCTTGGAAATATCTATCTTTTGAAAATGAACGATTTTCGCCTCGAGATTGCATTGCCCCGAGTGATCCCATTCCGCGATATTGCTTGTATTGCTTGCCGTTTACGAATACCAATTGTCCAGGCGCCTCTTCACATCCTGCTAGCAGTGAACCGAGCATGACAGTATCTGCACCAGATACGAGTGCTTTTGCAATGTCACCTGAATACTGCAAACCACCATCCCCGATTACTGGAACGCCTGCAGGTCCAGCTGCTAACGAAGCTACATAGATTGCCGTGATCTGGGGCACACCAACACCAGCAACAACACGAGTTGTGCAGATGGAGCCAGGGCCAACACCAACTTTGACAGCGTCTGCACCAGCGTCAATTAATGCTTGGGCACCTTCACGCGTTGCTACATTTCCGCCAACAACTTGCACGTTGGTGGCTGACTTCATTCGAGTAACCATCTCTAAAACGGCTTTTTGATGGCCGTGAGCTGTGTCAACAACGATTACGTCCACGCCAGCTTCAATCAGAGTAAGTCCACGATCAAAAGCATCTTCACCAACACCGATGGCTGCGCCGACCATGAGTCGGCCCGCAGAATCTTTTGTGGCGAATGGATAGCGATCACTTTTTACATAATCTTTAACAGTAATTAATCCAGTTAACTTTCCAGCATCATCTACGAGTGGCAGTTTTTCAATCTTGTTAATTCGAAGTAGCGACAGTGCATCATCACCGCTCATACCTGGTCGACCTGTGATGAGTGGCATCTGTGTCATCACATCACGAACAAGTCGAGTTTTATCATCTTCAAATCGCATATCCCGATTGGTCACAATGCCGACAAGCACACCCTCTTGGTCTACTACCGGAACACCGCTGATTCGGTAGCGAGCACAAAGTCGATCAACTTCAGCCAATGTGTTATCCGGCAAACAGGTAACCGGATTTGAAACCATTCCGGCTTCACTTCGTTTAACTAAATCGACTTGCGAAGCTTGGTCTTCAATCGACAGATTGCGGTGCAGGATGCCAATGCCACCTTGGCGGGCCATGGCTATTGCCATGCGCGATTCGGTCACAGTATCCATGGCCGAGGAAATAAGCGGAATTCGAAGGGTTATTTCTCGGGTTAGCCGAGTTGTGGTGTCGACTTCACTAGGAACTACGTCGCTGGCAGCAGGGAGCAGTAAAACATCGTCATAAGTCAGGCCCAGCATGGAAAATTTGTCTGGAAGCTCCTGGTTCATAACTGCCTTTCAATTTTTACTTACCTAAGGTTACCGCTTGGTAAATGCGTAATTTACCGCGATGTGGCAGCTTGGTAATTACAGGCCGTTGGCAGAAGTTAGCAACTCTAATGTTTCGGTCAGACTGTCAGGGGTCTTAACATCTTCAGGTAACTGCACAGTCCAACCCGGACCCGCGGCAATTTTTACCAGCGGTGGGCGCTGATCTTGAAGTTGATTCCAAAGAGTTGGTTCTTCTGTTCCTCGAGTTTGTGACCAAACGACAATCGCACTTGGACCTATTTTTTTTGCAGCAGCCAATAGTGAATCAATTGGCAGTCTTGCCCCCAAAATGCGGCAACCGATTTGTTTTGTTGAAAGTGCAGCGGCTATCGCATAAATAGGAAGTGTATGAAGTTCATGAGTTGTGCAACAAAGTAGTACCGGTCGCTTATTAACTGGCTCAAAATTTGCTCCGGTAATAATCCGAAGCTGACTTTCAACAACTTCTGAGAGCAGATGCTCTACCTCGATCCCGCTGTCTGTTTCATTCCATTTTTCGCCGACGATTTGCAGTGCGGGAACAATTACATTACTCCAAGCCCACACCACGCCATTAGCCTCAATTTCATGAGCAACGATGTTTGCACAACTAGTTGAATCCAACATATTTGCAGCTCGAACTAATCCCCGAACTGTATTTTTTGGACTTGCTAGCGAAATTACGTTTTCGGAGTCGTTTGGTTCAGTGTCGTTTTCAAAAAATTCCCCAGATGCAGTTTGAGTTTCTTTGAAGTTGACGATGTTTGATTCGGTCGAAGTACTTTGTAATGCGATTTCTGCGGCTTTGGCTGGAAGTACCCCCTGCATAACCAATAAGCGCATTTTTTCTAGTTTGGCCAAATCAGCCGGAGAATATAAGCGGTTTTTTCCAGTGGCATGTTCGCTTGGGCCCAGACCGTAACGACGATCCCAAGTCCGCAAGGTAGCTGGTGCAACACCCAATCGGCGGGCCACTGCCGCGACCGAGAGCACAATCTGAGAGTCAGATTCTGGATTGCTCGGGCTGTGTGTCACCTCTATATCTTTGGGTATATGCAGACACTTCGCATTTCGAAAAAACCGCTAAAATCAAGGGTTTTGCCTTTTACCCCCCAGGTACTTGAACAATGTATGACGCGATTCTATGATGAGGGTATGGCTGATGTTTCATTACTACCTGGTCCAAATTCAGACTTTTGGGACTGGCAACTACATTCCGCTTGCCGGGGATTAGATTCAGCAAACTTCTACCATCCAGACGGTGAACGCGGTCCAGCTCGGGAGAACCGCATTGCTCGAGCAAAAGCAATCTGTGCAACTTGTCCTGTATTAACCCAGTGTCGTGAGCACGCGATTAAGACTCGCGAAACCTACGGTGTGTGGGGCGGACTAAGCGAAGAAGAACGTCAACAAATCTTCGAAATGCTAGATCGCAAGAAGCGAATGATCTCATAACTAAAAAAGATTAAGGCCCCTTAAATGTAGCTGAGGGGCCTTATTTTTTTGTCTATGGTTTGACTACTACTTTGATCGCTTCGCCACCGAGCACTAGATCAATAGCATCTTGAACTCGATCAAGTGAAACGGTGTGCGTTAGTAAATCGGAAACTTTTACTCTTCCTGAAGCCATAAGTTCTAATGCACGCTGATTGTGGTCTGGAGTTGATCCGTTTGCTCCCGCAAGAATTAATTCCTTGTAATGAACTAAATTCGAATCAATAGTTACCATTGGCTTGTCTTTTGGTAGACCCCCGAAGAAACTTATCCGACCTCCAGGCCGACACATTCTCACAGCTTGCTCTTGAGCCTGGCCAGCTGGTGCTGCGGTAATAATCACACTTGGACCTGGACTTGGAATGACTTTTTGAACTGCATCCTCAATGTCAGTTGTGGACATGTCGATAATTTCGTCAGGTTTAACTACATCTGCAGATAATTTCAAACGATGGGAATTAACGTCAGCCAAAGTTACATGCACTGCACCTAGTGCTCTGGCTAACCGAACATGCATACAACCTATTGGTCCTGCGCCCATGACTAATACAACGTCACCTGGGCCAACATTGACTAATTCTTGTGCATTGATCGCACAAGCTAGCGGCTCTGCAGCTGCAGCTTCTTCGTAACTTAAGCCGTCCGGAATTGCATTCACACCATTTACCCGAATTACCTCAGCAGGCACGATCATAAATTCAGCAAATCCACCAGCAAATTGATAACCCATAGAAAGTTGATTTATACAAATCTGCATTTTTCCTGCCTGGCAGGCCCAGCAAGTGCCACACGGAATAGCAGCAATTATTTGAACTCGTTGGCCAATTTCATATCCATTTACTGCTGAGCCAATTTCAACAATTTCTCCAGCAATTTCATGGCCAATTACCTGAGGTGGAGTAAGCCGTTGGTGTCCGTGATTGAAGATTTTTGCATCGGTACCGCAGGTTGCACAGGCATGTACTTTTATTAAAAGTTCATCCGCTTTGGGACTTGGCTTTTCGATTTCAATAACTTCAAGATCTTTAGGTCCTCGGTATAAAGCGGCCTTCATCATTAATTAAATGCTTTCTCTACTAGTTCGATAATTTCTTGTGGATCTTTTGTATTAAACAAAATGTCTTTTCGTTTTTTGTCCATTAGTATTTCTGCAATTACTCCAAGCGTATCAACATGATCATCATTTGCTGAGGCAATGCCAATTGCAAGTAATACCGGGTCACCTGCCCAATCAATCTCTTTCTCAAATCTCAAAAAAACTAACTGAGCAAAATTTACATATTTTCTAGAAACATCCGTACCATGCGGTATCGCAGTTGATTCACCGATAAATGAGGACATTAATAATTCACGTTCCCACATTGCATCTATGTAAGGTTGCTCAATCGCACCGCAATGTAAAAGTGTTTGTCCGCACAGGCGCACAGCCTCCTCGCGTGAGGAGGCTGTGCTATTCAGTAGGATTCCTTGTGCCGTGAGTGCAGGAGCACTAGTCATCAGACAAAGTGCCCTTGGATTCCACCGCCTGAACTATCGACATAATTTTTGGATCGCCCAAAAACATATCGAAGGCAACGACTACCGTGTCGGGGACAGCTTGCTTTGCTCTGGCGTGCAACCCGCGGTGACAAAGCACCACATCTGGCTTTTCGCTCGCCAATTGATTAACCGGGCTATGAGTTACCTCAACACCATGATTTTTCAATTGTTTAGCTAACTGTTTAGCAACCATCACACTCGAACCCATACCCGCTTCGCATGCGACGACCACTCTTTTAATTTCTGATCCCGACACGGTACTCATTGTTCTTTAGCCCTTCATTGCCCGAGATGCGGCCTGAGCGTCGGCTAGGTCGCCCATATCTTCAGCATGTTTTTGTGTCTTGAGTAGGAAGGAACAAGCAACAAATGAAACTGCCGTTGATACTGCGATGGCTAATAGGACTTTTAGTTGGTCACCCGGAGGAGTAACTGCCATGTAGGCAAATACTGAACCTGGTGATGGTGTAGCCACAAGACCGTTATCGAGCGCGATGTTTGTGAACACACCAGCCATGCCGCCAAGAATTACACCAAGAAGAGTTCTTGGCTTCATCAAAACGTATGGGAAATAAACTTCGTGGATACCACCAAGGAAGTGGATGATCGAAACGCTTGGAATCGATCCGCGAAGTAACTTAGGACCAGCAACCCAGAATGCAAGAAGCAAACCAAGACCTGGACCAGGATTTGTCTCAAGCATGAAGAGAATCGACTTGCCAGTTTCTTCAGCTTGAATCGCACCCAGTGGTGCAAGTACACCGTGGTTAATTGCGTTGTTTAGGAAGAGCACCTTGGCCGGTTCGACAACAATCTGTGCCAATGGCAATAAGTTGTTGTCCACCAAAGTTTGTACGGCGCTACCAGCAACATCGGAAATCGCCTTTACGACTGGCCCGATGGCTTTGAAACCAAGAATGGCCATACCGGTACCAGCAATACCAAGCGAGAAGTTGCTGACTAGCATTTCAAATCCAACTGGGGTCTTTGGATCTAAATAACCGTCAATCTTCTTAATTACCCATGCAGCCAGTGGACCCATAATCATTGCACCCAAGAACATTGGGATGTCAGTACCAACAATTACACCCATGGTTGAAACAGCACCCATTACGCCACCGCGGTGACCATGGACCATTCGACCGCCTGTGTAAGCGATTAGTAATGGCAAGAGGTTGAGAATCATTGGACCAACCATCTTGGATAGTTCTTCGTTAGGAATCCATCCAGTTGGAATGAACAATGCAGTAACAAGACCCCATGCAATGAAGGCACCAATATTCGGTATGACCATACCGGCTAAGTTGCCGCCGAGTTTTTGAACTGCCGCGCGCCAGCCGGTGTAGCCACCAGCGCCCGATGAAATGAAGTTACTCATTCAGTTTTTCCTCATCTTTTTTTATTGTTACCGCTCCAGAACAACCAGCTGGCTTTTTCTGATTCGGAACCTTCAATACGGCGTATTGAAGAAACTTATTTTCTCGCTAAGCGAGCATCACCTCGACACCTTGCGCCACAAAACCTTCAACAAAGTTTTCCGGAGCATCTATGTCAGTAATGATGCGATCTAAATCGCTACCATCTGAAAAGACAGAAGGAAAAATAGATTCACATTTTGTACTGTCAGCAAGCACAACTTTTTCTTGAGAATTTTTAATCATTGCTTGTTTTACAGCTGCTTCTTCAGGATCGCTTGTAGTTAATCCTGCCTTTAGTGAAATTCCATTTGCACCCAAGAAAACAACTTGTGCTTGAAATGTTGCAATGTCAGAAATAGTTCTTGAACCAAGTGCACTTAATGTTGTTGACCTTAATCTGCCACTTAGTAAATGAACTGGAGTGCTACTCTCAGCAACTAAGTTGCCAAGTGGGATGCTATTTGTGATTACTAAAAGTCTCGGTCGATCAATCAAGAACTCAGCTAACATTTCAGTTGTCGTTCCACCATCGACAAAGATTGCGCCTTCGCTAGGAATCTGTGCCGATGCAACCGAGGCAATACGACGTTTGGCATCAATGTTTGTAGAACGGCGTTCACGTAAATTGAATTCGTGTGGAATACGATCGACCGCAATTGCTCCACCGTGAACTCGGCGAACCATCCCCGATTTCTGCAAAATATCTAAATCTCGGCGGACGGTCTCAATCGCAACATTTAATCGATTGGCGGCATCAGTGGCATCGATACGTCCCTCGCTGCGGGACCATTCCACTAATTGAATCCTGCGTTCTTCTGCCAGCATCGTGTCGCTTTCTGCCCGAAATTGCCTGATTATGTTGGAGATTAGCAGTAATGTGACTCATGTCACTGGGATTCAGGCAAATAGTCACATTTGTTATGTTTTTGTTATTTTGACCGAGACCGGTTTAAAAGTCACCGAAATTAATGGTTTTTTCGGTCAAAGCTCGGCAATTGCGGCTAACAAATGGCTCATATGCTGAATTACCGGGACTTCAAATGCCTGAAGTTTATCCTCCGAGACCAAGCCGCCGCTAAATGCAATCGCTTTCATTCCTGCATTGCGGGCTGCTTCTAAACCCGCTGGGCTGTCTTCTACTACCAGGCAATTTTCTGGAGTTACCCCAAAAGTGTTTGCTGCGAGCAAGAAGAGGTCCGGTGCAGGTTTTCCATAATTTACTTGCTCGGCACTAAAAATTTTTCCTTCAAAATTCGGAAGTAACCCCGTGGAACCTAAAGTGAACTGCATTTTTTCGATCGGACCTGAGGATGCTACGCAATATTCATAGGGAATTTCTTGAAGGACTTGATGTACACCAGCAATTGGAGTTAACTCGGTTTCGAAACGACTTAAATATTTTTCATTGAGTTGACTGCTCCAATCGGCAGGCAACTTTATTTTTAGATGATTTTCGACTTCAGTTTGAAAATACTTATTACTTCGACCAACAAATCTCTCAATAACTTCAGATGTTTCAATGTCCCAACCAAGTTCACTTAATACCTCTTGATCAACTTGGATTGCTATTCGCTCAGAATCAACTAGAACTCCATCACAATCAAATATCACAAGTTCTATCGACACAGTTTATTTTTTCAGTTTTACAAAGTGGTTGTCTAGCAGAAAACAAAAATACCCAGCAATTTGTGGCTGGGTATTTTTTTGAAAGTTAGTGCGTATCAACAAATGCTTTGCATTTCCTGAACATGACTCTGCCCATTAGTCACACACACTTTAGTGAGTATCAAGAAATGCAAAGCATTTCTTGAATATGGCTCTGCCCATGGGACATACTCATTAATTCGAAGAATTAATGAGTATGTCCAGCATGCTTATGGCCGTGGCCGTGGCCATGATCATCCTGCTCTACTTCTTTCTTTTCAACTACGAGTGCTTCGGTTGTTAGTAACATGCCAGCAATTGAGGCTGCATTTTCTAATGCGCTGCGAGTAACTTTCACTGGGTCAATTACACCTTGAGCAATAAGATCGCCATATTCTCCGGTTGCTGCATTTAGGCCTTTGCTTACGCCAAGTTCGCGAACTTTATCGACTACAACGTAACCTTCCATGCCAGCGTTTTCGGCAATCCAACGCAAAGGTTCAATAACTCCGCGACGAACAATTTGCACGCCAACAGCCTGATCGCCGGTTAAGCCCAAATTGTCCTTCAGTACTTCTGAGGCATGAATTACTGCAGATCCGCCACCGGCAACAATACCTTCGTCAATCGCAGCACGAGTGGCTGAAACTGCATCTTCGATCCGGTGTTTCTTTTCTTTAAGTTCAACTTCAGTATGTGCGCCAACTTTGATTACACAGACTCCGCCAGATAACTTAGCTAGACGCTCAGAGAGCTTTTCCTTATCCCAATCTGAGTCAGAATTTTCGATTTCGCGCTTAATCTGAGCAACTCGATCGTTAACTGCGTTCTTGTCTCCTGCACCATCAACGATTGTGGTGTTATCTTTCGAAACAACAACGCGACGAGCAGTACCAAGAACTTCTAGCCCTACTTGATCTAACTTCAGGCCAATATCTGCAGAAATAACTTGGGCGCCAGTCAGGATTGCAATGTCTTCCAAAATGGCTTTGCGACGATCGCCAAATGCTGGTGCCTTGATTGCCACGCTAGAGAATGTTCCGCGAATGCGGTTAACGACCAAAGTTGAAAGTGCTTCACCTTCTACATCTTCGGCGATGATGACGAGAGCTTTACCGGATTGTGAAACTTTTTCCAGAATTGGCAGTAACTCAGCCACACTTGAAATCTTGCCTTGGGTAAGAAGTAGGTAAGGATTTTCTAGTACAGCTTCCATGCGATCTGAATCTGTGACGAAGTAAGGCGAGATGTAGCCCTTGTCGAACTGCATACCTTCGGTGAACTCAAGTTCCATTGCGGTCGTACTTGATTCCTCGACCGAGATAACGCCATCTTTGCCAACTTTGTCGAAAGCGTCAGCAATTAAATCACCAATGGCCTTGTCGCGTGAACTGATCGCAGCTACCTGAGAAATCTCAGCTTTTCCATTTACTGGACGAGCTTGGTTTAGTAATTCAGCAGTCACTGCTTTAACGGCCGCATCGATACCGCGTTTAAGTTCCACTGGCGCGCCGCCGGCAGCCACAACTTTTAAACCTTCGCGAACTAGAGCTTGAGCTAGAACTGTTGCAGTTGTAGTTCCATCACCAGCGATGTCGTTAGTTTTAGTAGCAACTTCTTTAGCTAACTGGGCACCTAAATTTTCATAAGAATCTTCAAGTTCAATTTCTTTAGCAATAGTTACACCGTCATTGGTGATTGTTGGGGCACCCCAAGACTTACTAATAACTACGTTGCGACCTTTTGGTCCTAAAGTTACTTTCACAGCGTCTGCTAGTGCATTTACTCCACGCTCTAATGCGCGACGAGCATCTTCATCAAAATTAACGATCTTTGCCATTGAATTTTCTTTTCTTGTTTAGTTGGGAATTAAATAGCGCCCCGAAAATCGAGGCGCTATCTGAATTTATTTTTCGCCGTTTATGCGGTTAAAAAACGTCTAGCGACTATTTTTCAACAACAGCAAGAATGTCGCGAGCACCTAGTAATAAGTACTCTTGACCTGCGTACTTAACTTCAGTACCGCCGTACTTTGAGTAGATCACTACGTCGCCGACTTTAACGTCTAGCGGAATACGCTTTTCGCCGTCTTCATCGAAACGACCTGGGCCTACAGCGATTACTTTGCCTTCTTGTGGCTTTTCTTTAGCAGTATCTGGAATAACCAAACCTGATGCGGTGGTCTGTTCTGCTTCTAAGGATTGAACGAGGACGCGATCCTCAAGTGGCTTAATGTTGACCGACACGGCCTGTCTCCTGTTATTAATCGACTAAATTCCTACGAACCAACTGGTTAGTTGGTTAGCACCCAGACCTTTAGAGTGCTAATCCAAATCTAAGAGTTCTTTGGCACTCGGGCAAATCGAGTGCCAATTTAAGGCCGAATAAAGTCCAAAATCTCTTGGATTTCGCCAGGGCCAAACCAAGTTAAGGCTAATTCTTGAGGGTCTTGGCCCGCCAAAATAGCGTCTAAATTCGATCGATCGTCAGTGAAATAGGCCAATATTTGCTGG
>CAYVZD010000003.1:2005-5739 GCA_964456135.1 uncultured Bifidobacterium sp. | reverse complement strand
CAAAATAGCGTCTAAATTCGATCGATCGTCAGTGAAATAGGCCAATATTTGCTGGGTGGCAAATTCGGGTACCTGGACTTGAGCCTTACTTGGGTCAATTTCGGTAGCTGGTAAATCTGCCACAATCACCACTCGTCGGCCATTTTCCAGACTTGCCAAGGCTGCCAGCATTAATAGCTCATGTTCAAGTACTTCTGGATCTTGTTCTAATTGCCCCTCGATCCATTTAGGTAAAAGGGCAAATCCAGCCCGACCAGACAAAGTTGCTACTGGGCTCGAGAGTGACTCAAGATCGGCAACGTTGCCAGGCAAATAAACTCTCACCTATTTATTCTGACGGGTCTATTGCCCAGGGTCGGTGTGGACACGAAAGGCAAAAGTGTCAGTATTTATACATGGATGCAATCACCTCAGTACCAGCCCCAATTAATGAAAAAGTTTTGAATTATGAGCCAGGTTCGCCTGAGCGTGCTGCTCTAGATGCAGCCTTAAAGGAAACTATCGCCAGCACACCTGAATTAACCAACGTCATTGGCGGTGTTCATCGAATGGCTAGCGGTGACAAGTTTGAGGTGCGCTCACCGCACGATCGAGCACAAGTATTGGGAATCAGTGCAAACTCAACTCGCGAAGATGCCCAAGCTGCAATTAAGGCAGCAAAGGCTGCTGCATCAGGGTGGCGAGATTTACCATTTGATGAGCGTGCAGCAGTAATTTTGCGAGCTGCTGATTTACTTGCTGGACCTTGGCGTTACAAAATTCTTGCTTCAACTAACTGGGGTCAATCTAAAAATGCATTCCAAGCCGAGATCGATGCAGCCTGTGAGCTAATCGACTTCTGGCGATTTAATGTCCATTTCGCGCGACAAATTTTGCAAGAACAACCAATTTCATCACCGGGTGTTTGGAATCGCAGCGACTACCGACCGCTTGAGGGTTTTGTTTATGCGATAACTCCATTTAATTTCACCGCGATTGCTGGCAACTTGCCTACAGCTCCAGCCTTGATGGGTAACACAGTTGTTTGGAAGCCAGCACCTACGCAAATGCATTCTGCTTACCTATTAATGCAGTTACTCGAAGCAGCTGGATTACCCCCAGGAGTAATCAACTTAGTTGCCGGTGACGGTATTGCAGTTTCAGAAGTTGCATTAGCTGATGCGGACTTAGCCGGAATTCATTTCACCGGATCAACCGGAGTCTTCCAACATCTTTGGAAGACAGTTGGAACAAACATTGCAAATTACCGAAGTTACCCACGGTTAGTTGGCGAAACTGGTGGCAAGGACTTTGTCTTTGCACATCCATCTGCCGATCCAGCGATCCTTGAAACTGCCCTAATTCGTGGTGCCTTTGAATACCAAGGCCAAAAATGTTCGGCGGCATCTCGGGCTTATGTTCCGCGCAGTGTTTGGGAAAAAATGGGCGATCAATTCTTAAATGAAGTTGAAAATATCAAGCAGGGTCATGCAAGCGACCACACAAACTTCATGACCGCAGTTATCGATGAAAAAGCGTTTGATCGAGTTAGTGGAGCAATTGATCGAGCACGTGCTGAAAAATCAATCAAAGTTGCTGCCGGAGGAACATACGACAAGAGCGATGGTTTCTTCATTCGACCAACTGTTTTACTTGGCGATGATCCAACTACTGAATTTTTCACCACGGAATACTTCGGTCCAGTACTTGCAATCTATGTTTACGAAGATGCAAAGTGGCGTGAAGTCATGCAACAGATGGAAGGAATCGCACAATACGCCTTAACTGGTGCAGTCATTGCCCAGGACCGTACTGCGATAACCGAAATCATGCATACCCTTCGTTTCGCAGCAGGCAATTTCTACATCAATGACAAACCAACGGGTGCAGTTGTCGGCCAACAACCATTTGGTGGCGGTCGTGCATCTGGCACTAACGATAAAGCCGGGGCGCCACAAAACTTGATGCGTTGGGTTAGTGCTCGCAGCATCAAAGAAACTTTGGTGCCACCGACGAATTATCGTTACCCGTTTATGAAGTAACAGTTAATTATTAGTTAGTTAGCGAACAACCAACTAAGCGCGCTTCGGGTTGTAATTCGATTCCGAATTTTTCAAGTACGCCCCGTTTAACGTGACTTGCTAATTGCAAAATGTCGTCGCTAGTTGCCTTGCCCCTATTGGTAATGGCAAGTGTGTGTTTTGTCGAAAGAGTGGCTCGGTCAGACAAACCAAAACCTTTACCAAAACCTGCCTGCTCGATTAGCCAAGCTGCACTTACTTTGTACCTACCATCAGCTTCTTGCCAAGCAGGTGCATCAGCAGGTGCTTGCTCCACACGAGGATTCATAAAAAATGAACCAACACTCCATGTGTCACAGTCATCAGGGTTTAGTAACATCCCTTTTCCGGCACGAAGTTCGAGTACGCCAGCTCGCAATTCTTTAGCGGTGACTCGATTCCCTAATTCACTATCAAAATAAACGGCAAGTTCGTTGTATTTAATTGGGCTGGCCAGGTCACCTAAAGGAAGCTGAAAAGTAACACTCAAAATAACCCAACGATTTGGATTGCGTTTAAATACTGAAGTTCGATAACCAAATTCGCAGTTGGCCGCAAAAATTGTGTCAATTTTTTTTGATTCACGATTCCAGGCTTTCACTTGGGCAATAGTTTCACTTACCTGTTGACCGTAAGCCCCAACATTTTGAATCGGTGTGGCGCCGACTGTACCTGGAATTCCGGCCAAGGCTTCAACACCTAACCAGCCATTTTTGACGCAGTCCGCAACGAAGTCATCCCAGTTATGCCCGGCTTGAACAGTAACCCAAGCACCGGCACATACAGTTGAATCATTTTCATAACCAGTAGAAGCAATTTTGAGTACTCGCCCATTAAAGTCATCTGCGACTACTAAATTTGAGCCGCCGCCAAGAATTAATAGTTCTTCGTTGGCTTCATCTGCAGCATTAACTTCGGCAATTATCTCGGCCTCAGTACTGGCAATAGTAAGCAAACTTGGCGTTCCGCCAACTCGAATGGTGGTTAGTTCTGCCAGAGAAGTCATTACTTAAACCGTATATCTATTTGAACTTAACCAGAGCTTTAGCTTGGCCAAGTACAGTTGTGCCTTCACAAACGGCAGTTAATTCAATTCGCACTGTGCGGTCAGGATTAACCTCGGCAACTTTGGCACTGAATTGAACCTTGGTGCCAAGTTCAGTATTTGGCACAACAACTGGACGGGTCATCCGCACGCTGTAGTCAATCACCATAGTTGGATCTTCAATCCAATCTGTGACTACTCGAATTGCTCGACCCATCGTTAGCATTCCGTGCGAAATTACATCTGGCAAACCAACTGACTTAGCAACTTCTTCGTCCAAATGAATTGGATTCATGTCGCCAGATGCCTTTGCATATGCAGCAAGTTGAGCGCGAGTAAAGTTCATCTCTAGAGATGGTAACTCGTCACCAACTTTAATTTGTTCAAAAGCAACTGACATCACTCAGCTCCTCGAACAACAAGTTTTGACCAACCAGTTACTACCAACTCGTTATTTGAATAAACTTCGGTTCGAAACGTAGCCATGTCATTATTTCCGAGAGCTTTTATTTCTTCGACAACTGTTCGGACAACTAATTCGTCGCCAACTTGAATTGGTCTTACATATTCAAATCGTTGATCGCTATGCACAATACGCGAATAATCCATGTTCAACCGTGGATCATGAAATGAATTTTCCATGGCTTTCA
>CAYVZD010000003.1:0-1905 GCA_964456135.1 uncultured Bifidobacterium sp. | reverse complement strand
CGCGAATAATCCATGTTCAACCGTGGATCATGAAATGAATTTTCCATGGCTTTCATACAAACTGAAATTGGAAATGTTGGTGGGGCACAAATGGTTTGGTGCCCTAGTTTTTGCGCAGCGTCTTGATCAAAATAAATTGGGTTGGCATCACCTATTGCATTTGCAAAATCAGCAATGTGTTCTTGGGTCACCAAAACTGGCTTTGAATCTGGATAGACAAAGCCAATCATGTCGCGGTTCATACCCATGGCAAAACCTTAATTTCAAAAATTAATTTGAAAGTAATTAGCGCGTTTCTTTATGAACTGTGTGCTTGTTGCACTTTGGGCAATGCTTTTTGATCTCAAGACGATCAGGATCATTTCGACGATTCTTGCGTGAAATGTAGTTACGATCCTTGCAGTCTTCGCATGCCAAAGTGATCTTTGGACGAACGTCGTTACGTGCCACTTTCTTGCCTTTCAGTTTTGGCAAAGCAATGCTTTGCCAGCCAACTTCGTACCGAGGGCCGGACTTGAACCGGCGACACAACGATTATGAGCCGTTTGCTCTACCAAGCTGAGCTACCCCGGTGAATAGCTGATCGTTAGATCAACTTTCGAGCCCCCTTGCGGAATCGAACCGCAGACCTTTTCCTTACCATGGAAACGCTCTACCTACTGAGCTAAGGGGGCCAGCTTTTAAATGTTGCGCCCAGATAGCGTACCGAAATATCACCAAAACCGCGAAATTACGGGGTTTTCTAACTTGAAATTGCCGCTATTGAATCGGCGCCTTCAAAATAAATGTTTCTAGCGAGTAAGGGCCACCAATTGCATTGGCAGTTTCGCTTGTCGATACATAAACCCGCCAAACTCCGGGTGAAATCTCATAAGCGGTTGGATCGAGATAATTCTTATCTGGATTGTTTATGAGTGGTTCGCTATCGACTTGCCAACTCAACCCATCAGTTGACCAAGCCAAATAGAACTTCTGTGGAAGTCTTTCTTTTGCTGGAGTCGTAGACAATAACATTACCCAATCGCCTTCTTCGGCTTTTAAAACATAAGGATCAACATAGGCGTCAGTAAATCGAATACCTTCATCTACAGTGAACGAGATTCCGTCACTGCTGGTACCACTTTTGATTGACTCCCATTTATCACCTTCATTCATGTCAACCCAAAACATGCGAATTTTTCCTGTTGGATCGACCGTAGTGTCAGGTACGCCCCAAGCTGCGCCGGGTTTTGCCTGAACAATTCCAGTTTCAACCCCAGGTCCGAAATTTTCTAGTGAGTCACTTGTTGATACTTTTACAATTTTTTGAGTTTTCTTTGGATCCATGGGTTGTGGGGCTTGGCCAGGCTCAGGTTTTGGCCCATTCATCATTACTTCAGTGACATATAAATTCCACTTGCCATCTGGAGTTTTAATGATTGTTGGATCTGCAGCCATTGGCATTTTGGCAGTTGCTACGGGTTCGAATGAAATTCCATCATTAGATTTATAAAGCTTTATTCCCATGTCGGTTGAGTAGAGATAAATTGTCCCGTTCTCAAATATTACTTCCGGAGAAACTCCAGGAATGTTAAGTGGTTGTAGCTCTTCATATGTCCATCCGAGGTGAGCAACTTGTGATGTTTGATCACTTGACTCAATAGTCGCTTGATCCGCTCCTGATTCACAGCCTGCCAAGAAAAAAGTAAGCGATAACGCGGTAACTATTTTCCTAAACATTCTTTCTCCTAAATATTTGATGTTCTAAATTTAGCGTATTCGTCGGGAAGGTTGGCCCGCTGTTAGTCCCCAAATCCGGGACGTGGAACAGTGCTCATTAGCGTTTGGCTAAATCCTCCATCAGCTACTACATCAGCACCAGTTATGTATCGCGATCGATCACTTGCCAAAAAAGTAACTACATCG
>CAYVZD010000002.1:0-82312 GCA_964456135.1 uncultured Bifidobacterium sp. | reverse complement strand
CCCAGTTTGCATTGGGCTATTTGTATTAGGAGAAATACAAAAGCCCCAGTTTGCACTGGGGCTTTTGCGGTAAAGCAAGGGGGAAACTTACTTCTTCTTTGCAGCCTTACGCTTTGCTGGCTTGCGCTTTGCAGCTTTCTTAGCTGGAGCAGCAGGTGCAGCAGCTTTCTTAGCCTTGCGCTTTGCTGGCTTGCGCTTTGCAGCTTTCTTAGCTGGAGCAGCAGCTTTCTTAGCAGCCTTACGCTTAGCTGGCTTGCGCTTAGCAGCCTTCTTAGCTGGGCTCTTCTTTGCTGCTGGCTTGCGCTTAGCAGCCTTCTTCTTTGCAGGTGCCTTCTTGGCAGCTGACTTACGTGCTGTGGTCTTCTTGGCAGCCACAGGTCCTCCTCGAGGTAAGACCCTCGGACTTCCCGAAGGTTCTTCTAGTAAAGGTTGCCAGAAACACCACGTGATATGCACGTTTATTTGGACATTTTTGTGTAGCGTGTCGCACAAAAATTTTGCAAAAATTTTCGAAATATTTTTAATTTTTTGAAAATATTTTCACAAATTAACTATCAAATTTGTTTTGATATGTCCGAATTTTCCTTTAAATCACGGTATTTTCTGAGATCCGGCAATGCTTGAGCAAGTGCAAGCACGCTAATCGTGCAAAGTAATCCACCTGAAATTAGCGCGCGTTGCAGACCAAAAAAATTTGCCGAAAAACTTGCTCGAAGCTGTCCAAGTTGAGGTCCGATCGAATACGAGAGCAACTCAATTCCAGCTAGCCGGCCGCGCAATTCATCGGGGACCGATGTATTCCAAATCAAACTTCGGAATAATCCGCTGATGGTGTCGGCTGCGCCAGCAATTATCAAGCCAAGGAGTGCAATGGCCAGTGAGTTAGTGAGTCCAACGATTACGATGCCGATACCCCAAAGAGCTGCAGCATATACGACAGCCATGCCATGACGGCGAACATGTTTTATCCAACCACTTGTTGAGGTAGCAATAATTGCGCCAATTGCACTTGAACTGTAAAGCAGACCTAGTGCTTGAGGTGAATTAAGTTGATCAGCTAAAAATGGAAACAATGCATTGGGAAATGCAAAAACCATTGCTGCAGTATCGATCAAATATGTGCCTAATAAATCCTTGCGATTCCATGCATAACTTGCACCTTCAAGAATTGACGTCATGTGTTGGTTAGACAGCGCAGTTAAAGGTTTAATACCCGGCAGAAGTAGTAAAAATACACCCGAAATTACATAGGTAATTAAGTCAATTAAATAAGACCAACTTAATCCCACGCTTACAACCAAAAGACCGCCAACTGAAGTGCCAACTAAATAGCCAGCATTGTGGGTAATTGAATCTAAAGCACCAGCAGCAGGCAGTTGTTCTCGTTTTACTAACCTAGGCATCATTGCAGTAAGTGAAGGTCGCTGTATTCCATCGAGTGCGGCCATAATCATGCCAACTAGGTAAATTAGCCAAATTGAGGGATTCGCCGAAATTGAATTTAGCATCAGTGCGCTGACTAAAATCAAAAATCCTATTTCACACCAAATCACAACTTTTTTTCGATCGTAACGATCGGCAATAGAGCCGCCATATAAACCAAAAATGATTAACGGAATTATTTGGAATATGCCGATCAGCCCAACAGCTATGTATGAACCAGTTAATTCTTTGATCTGATACGGCGCTGCTACATATGTGATCATCGAACCGAATCGAGTAATCAGTGAGCTTAGCCAAAGATTTCTAAAATTTCTATTGGTTTTAAGAAGAGATAAGTCCAGGGCAATTCGATTAATCAATTTTCACCAAAAGTTTTATTCATATGAGTGATCTGCATCCGGGTAACTGCCATTAACTACGTCTTGGGCCCAAGCCTTACTTGCTTTACTTATGTCTTCTGCTAGCTGAGCATATTGTTTGACGAACTTAGCCGGCTTACCCGGGTTTAAGCCAAGTAAGTCTTGCCACACAATAACTTGAGCATCAGTATGTGGACCAGCCCCAATGCCGATTGTTGGAATTTTTACTGTGGCGGTTATTTCTTTCGCTAAGTCACTAGGAATAACTTCGAGCACAATTGAGAAAGCACCAGCGTTTTCAAGTGCGATTGCATCAGCAATAAGTTTCTTACCTTCTTCGCCTCGGCCCTGAACCCGGTAACCTCCCATTTGGTGAACTGACTGGGGAAGTAATCCAATGTGGCCCATTACTGGAATCCCAGCTTTGGTTAATAACTCAACAGTTGGGGCCATGGCCACGCCACCTTCAATCTTTACCGCGTGTGCATTTCCCTCTTTCATAAAACGAAATGCATTATTAAGTGCCAGTTCAGGAGATTCTTGGTAGGTGCCAAATGGCAAATCAGCAACAACCATGGCTCGCTTACTTCCACGATGGACAGCCGCAACAAGGGGAATTAGATCATCACTAGTAACTGGAATAGTCGAATCAAAACCAAACACCACCATGGCCGCTGAGTCACCAACTAATAAAACTGGGTATCCGGCTTCATCAAAAATTTGGGCAGTGATTGCGTCGTAGCTTGTGATCATCGGCCATTTTTCGCCGCGAGCTTTGGCTGAAATTAAGTCAGCCGTTGTTATCCGTCGAGACTGCAATCCACCGTAAAGCGTTTGCGAAGACATGTTGGTACTCCGATCTCGAGGCCAGCAAGTGGTCCCCGGACATGCACTTACAACTATTTCAGGAAATTAAGATTCACGCCATTTGCTGGTCATTGGCAATCGACGATCTCGACCAAACGCTTTACCCGAGACTTTAGGGCCAGGCGGATACTGTCGCCGTTTGTATTCGGCTCGATCGGTTAGCTGCAAGGTTTTTTGCACAACTTTTTCTGGAAATCCTTGAGCCACAATTTCATCTAGGCTTCGATCAAATTCAATATATTCGCGCAAAATCGCATCAAGAACTTCGTAATCTGGCAGCGAATCTGAATCTTTTTGTCCTGGGCGCAATTCTGCACTTGGTGGCTTAGTGATCGACGATTCTGGAATCGGTGGTGTGGTCCCGTTAGCAAGGGCATTTTCATTTCGCCATTTAGCTAAAGCCCAGACATCAACTTTTGGCACGTCCATAATTGGAGCAAATCCACCTACGGCATCTCCATAGATTGTTGAGTAGCCAACAGCTAACTCACTTTTATTACCAGTGGCTAAAACTAAATGACCCTCTTGGTTGGAAATTCCCATTAACGTCATACCGCGTACTCGCGCCTGCAAATTTTCTTCAGCTAAACCACTCAATTTAAGCTCTGCCAAAAATGCCGCAACCATCGGTTCAATGGCAATTTCTCGCAAATTTAGTCCAGTACGGCTGGCTAAATCTTGTGCATCCGATTTCGAATGTTCTGAGGAATATTTTGATGGCATAGAGATGGCGTAAACATTTTTTGCCCCAATTGCATCGCAAGCAATTGCCGCAACTAGCGCTGAATCGATGCCCCCAGATAGGCCGAATAAAACAGACTTAAATCCATTTTTTTGTACGTAGTCCCGAAGGCTAAGTACCAGTGCGTTGTATAACTCTTCGTAATCGGAAAGTTGTTCACGAATTTTTCCAGTAAGCGCTGCTTTGGGGGAGTCAGATTTTTGGTTAACAACTAATACTGGTTCGCCGGTTGAAAGCAATGTCGCAGTCCCGGCTGGCCTTACTTCTATGTCTAGAACTAAAAGTTCAGTTTCAAATTGCTTTGCTCTGGCCAAAATCTGTCCTTGCGCTGAGACCACGATTGAGTCTCCATCAAAAACCAAGTCATCTTGGCCACCAACCATGTTTACGTAGGCCAGAGTTACGTTTGCTTGTGCCGCACGTTTCCTTACTAGTTCAAGTCGAACATCGTCTTTATTTCTTTCATATGGAGATCCGTTTAGCACTAGCAGCAAACTGGCGCCACTATCTTTAACTCGGGCAACCGGTCCACCGTCTTGCCACAGATCTTCACAAATTGCCAAAGCAATATCAGTATCGAAGGCGCGAATAATTAGCGATTCATCCCCAGAGACGAAGTGCCGAAATTCATCAAAAACCCCATAGTTGGGCAAGTGATGTTTGTTGTAATGGCCAAGTATTTTTCCTTGGTGAATCACCGCAGCACTATTCATCGGTGCACCCCGAGGAACCCCTAATTTTTCAGCGTCGTCATTGTCAGTCCCACGTAAATAACCGACAACCACAACTAGGTGACCTAAATTTTCGCTTGCCAATCTGGTGGCTAATTCTTGAATTGCCTCACCACTAGCTTTTTGAAAAGACGGGCGTAGGGCTAGATCATCAATTGGGTAACCAGTTATTACCATTTCTGGCAATAAAACTAATTGCGCACCAGCAGCGCTCGCTTTGGCGACAGATTCAAAACAAAGGTTTAGGTTTCCAGCGATATCGCCAACCGTGGGATTAACTTGGGCCAGCGCCAAGCGGATGGTATTCACGCGTACCAGCATATCGGGCTTGTAACACTGCTGTAACGAAAGGCGAGCACCATAGGGGTATGGATAAGCAAACTGAATTTGTATTGCGGTCGATGGAAGAGCGGGACATTCGCTTTGTCCGCCTTTGGTTTACCGACGTACTAGGCACACTTAAATCTGTTGCAATCGCCCCGGCTGAACTTGAAGGCGCATTTGCTGAAGGTATCGGATTCGACGGCTCAGCTATTGAAGGCTTCGCCCGTGTTTATGAATCTGACATGCTGGCCAAACCTGACCCTGAGACATTTACGATTCTGCCGTGGCGCGGTGAACAGAACAGCGTAGCCAGAATGTTCTGCGACATTAATTTGCCAGACGGTAGTGCATCATTTGCTGATCCAAGAAATGTATTGAAGCGAGCTCTTGGTAAGGCAGCCGAACTTGGCTTTACCTTTTACACACATCCCGAAATTGAGTTTTTCTTATTCAAAAATCAGCCGGAAAAAGGAGTAACGCCAATTCCGGTTGATGAAGTCGGTTATTTCGATCACTCGCCTAGTGGAGTTGGCTACGACTTCCGTCGTCAGGCAATCACAATGCTAGAAGCAATGGGGATTTCAGTTGAGTTTAGTCATCACGAAGGTGCACCAGGTCAACAAGAAATTGACTTGCGTTATGCAGATGCATTGACTACCGCAGATAACATCATGACGTTCCGCGTAGTCATGAAAGAAGTAGCGCTTGAACAGGGTCTTTATGCATCTTTCATGCCAAAACCATTTGCGCAGTATCCAGGCTCAGGTATGCATACTCACTTATCACTATTTGAAGGGGACAAAAACGCATTCTATGAAGCAGGCGCCGAGTACCAGTTAAGTAAAACTGGCCGACAATTCATTGCCGGATTACTTAAGCATGCTCCAGAATTTACGGCTGTAACAAATCAATGGGTTAATTCGTACAAACGACTTGGCGGCGGCGGGGAAGCACCATCGTATATTTGTTGGGGTCACAATAATCGCTCAGCACTGATTCGAGTGCCGATGTACAAACCAGCTAAAGGTAATTCAACTCGGATTGAAATTCGCTCGATAGATCCAGCCTGTAACCCCTACCTTTCTTTCGCCTTGCTACTAGCTGCAGGGCTAAAAGGTATTGAGGAAGGTTATGAATTACCACCTGGTGCCGAAGATGATGTTTGGTCGCTAACCGATGCTGAGCGCCGCGCATTAGGCATTACCCAATTACCGCAGTCCCTTGGCCAAGCAATCACTTTGATGGAGCGCAGCGAACTCGTTGCGCAAACACTTGGTGAGCATGTTTTCGACTTTTTCTTACGCAATAAGCGCCAAGAGTGGGAAGAGTACCGCGCGCAAGTAACTCCTTACGAACTCGACCGTTACTTGCCGGTGTTATAAATGAAACCAAAGGTACTTGTCGTCGAAAACGACTCAGTTGCGCCGATTGATTTAGTCGCAACTTGGTTAACCCAAGCCGGTCTCGAATTAGAAATAATCCGCCCTCATGCGGGCGATCAGATGCCAGCCGAGATACCGCACAAGTTTCACGGATTACTTGTCTTGGGCGGTCGAATGGGTGCACATGATGATGAGGAATATGGTTGGTTAACGGCACAGCGCTCACTGATGAAAGATGCAATTGCCCAAGATTTCCCGTTTGTCGGAATTTGTTTAGGTGCGCAAATGTTAGCCACCGCAGTTGATGGCAAATCAGTGCGCACGCCCAGCCCGGAAGCCGGGTTAGTTGAAGTTGGGATTAGCCACGAAGCAAAATCTGATCAATTATTTGGACAACTAGCTGGCCAAGTAATCCCAGTAGTTAGTTGGCATCAGGACTACATAGTTGATCTGCCAGATGATGCAGTTGTTTTGGCGGCAAATGATCAATGTCCAGTTCACGCGTTTCGTCTGGGTGACAATGTTTATGGCATGCAGTTTCATCCAGAAGTCTCAGTAAATACAGTGTCGAAGTGGGCCAAGCCAGATGATCAAGTTCTGCAAAAAATGAGCATCTCACCAGAGGAAACATTGGCCGAGATAGATCACGCACAGGATGAATTAGTCAAAACTTGGCGCCCAGTTTTTGAAAATTGGGCTAAGTCAATTTTGGCCAGTCAGGCAATCTAAGTATGACTAGAGAAAGTTCAGGAGCAGCTAGATTAGCCAGACTTGGATTTTCAAATACCACTCATGCTGCTGATCTAGTTGAAAAAACTCCACTTTTAGATTCGGCACTTGATTACTTAAAGGAAACTGCTGATCCAGATTTAGCCTTAGAAAATTTAGCAAAGCTAATTCAAACTGGGTCAATTGACTTTGCCGGTTTCACCGCTGCTAACTGGCAAAAAATAGTTGAGTTACTTGGCTCATCTGTTGCGTTAGGTGAACACTTAATTAGATTTCCTTTTCATGTCCCATACGTTGCAGCAGCTGAAAGTGTCCCGAGTCGAGACGAATTGGTTTCTGCCTTACTACTAGCAGTAACACCTACCGAATCTTGGGATGACGGGTTAATTGCCCTTCGAATTGCCTATCGTAAAGAGTTAAGTGCCATCGCCGCACTCGATGTGGTTGCAAAAGAAAATAGCGTAAACATACTTCCAGGTATTGCTACTGCGCTTAGCGACTTGGCTGATGCAGTTATCGAGTCTGCTCTTTACCTGGCAAGAAAATACACCGACCAGAGCGAAAAAGTTGAGCTAGCGGTTATTGCCATGGGCAAATGTGGAGCGCGTGAATTGAACTATGTCAGCGATGTAGACGTAGTTTTTGTATTGCAGCCAGCTGCGATGACAGCAAATACAGTAGACGAAACTGCCGCCATAGAAATTGGCACCCAAATCGCTAAAAAGTTAATGCAAGCTTGCTCGCTACCCACAACAGAAGGTTCGATTTGGGAAGTGGATGCAGCGCTGCGTCCCGAGGGTAAAGCCGGGGCGCTAGTGCGCACCTTGCCAAGTTATCTGGATTATTACGACCGCTGGGCCCAGTCATGGGAGTTCCAAGCATTACTTAAAGCCAGACCGATGGCGGGAAGTTTGCAGTTAGGGGAGCAATTTATTGCCGCGACTTTGCCTTACATTTGGCAGGCAGCAAATCGTCCTGGATTTATCGAAGATGTACAGGCAATGCGCGAGCGAGTCGCTGAATACATTCCATCTAAGGATGCAGATCGCGAATTAAAACTAGGTCGTGGTGGCTTACGCGATGTCGAATTCGCAGTACAACTTTTACAAATGGTCCATGGTCGTTCTGATGAATTAGTTCGAAGCCCAAACACTTTGCTGGCGCTAGAGCAACTCGCTACTTGGGGTTATGTGGCCCGCGAGGACGCAGCCACCCTTTCCTCGGCATATAGATTTTTACGAACATTAGAGCATCGGATTCAGTTGCACCGAATGCGGCGCACGCACATCATGCCCACAGAGGAAGATCGTCAACGCCAAATTGGACGGTCTATGGGTTACTTGGTTGATCCAATTTCTGAATTGACTAAAGAATGGAAAAAATATGCTCGCGAAGTTAAACGTCTGCACGAAAAACTTTTTTATCGACCTTTATTAAATGCGGTAGTAAAACTCGATAGTTCCGCGGCCAGGCTAACACCCGAAGCAGCCAGTGCTCGCTTAGCAGTGCTTGGCTATCAAGACCCAGCCGGCGCACTTCGCCACTTAGAAGCATTAACAACAGGTGTCTCAAGAAAAGCTTCGATCCAGCGCACTTTGTTACCAGTAATGCTCGAATGGTTTGCACAAGCACCTGATCCTGACTCCGGTCTTTTTGGTTTCCGCCAAGTTAGCGAGGCACTTGGAACTACACCTTGGTATTTACGTTTACTTCGCGATGAGTCTGCAACTGCCCAGCGGTTAGCAACTATTTTGGCTACTAGTAAGTACGCAACAGATTTATTACTTCGCGCACCAGAAGCAGTTAATTTACTGGCCAGTGAAGAATCATTAAAACCAAGATCCCGCGATGAGCTGACAACCGAAATTAACGCCATCGCATCTCGATATGAACAGACAGCCGAGGCAGTAGCGGCAATTCGAGCTGTGCGCAGACGAGAGTTATTCCGAGTCAGCTGTGCTGACATTCTTGGCTATCTAGATGTTGAACAAGTAGGTCAGGTACTTACTGACATTACAGATGCCACATTGGCGGGCACTTTATCCGTAGTCACTCGAGCAACACAGCAGGCGCCGGAGTTTTTAATTATTGCCATGGGTCGTTATGGCGGTTGCGAATTAGGTTATGGCAGTGATGCAGATGTGATGTTCTGCTATTCAGATTCAGCGAATGCACAAATTGAAAATCAGATAGCACATCAAATGGCAAATAATTTACGCTCACTTTTGATGGCACCAAGTCCTGATCCTGAATTAGTAATCGATGCTGATCTACGGCCCGAAGGAAAAAATGGTCCACTAGTTCGTAGTTTTGATTCATTCGATTCTTATTACCAACGCTGGTCAGCAGGCTGGGAAACCCAAGCTTTACTTCGAGCAAACATAAGCGCTGGCGATCAAGAATTAGCCGCCCAATTTTTGAATCTGATTAATCCAATTCGTTACCGAGAAACTGGATTACCTGAAAATGAATTGCGCGAAATCCGCAGACTTAAAGCCCGAATGGAATCAGAGCGGTTACCGCGGGGGGTTGATCCAAGTTTGCACACGAAACTTGGTCCCGGAGGATTGAGTGACGTTGAGTGGGTTGCCCAAATACTGCAGTTGGGCCATGCTTACAAATTCCCGCAATTACAAACTACTCGAACTGTTGAAGCCCTACGCACTGCAGAAAGTCTTGATTTACTTTCGGCGGCCGATTGTAAATCGCTTATTAATGCATGGCAACTATGTACCAAAGTGCGTAATGCAGTCATGCTCGTTAAAGGTAAACCAAGCGACACTTTACCTACAGATTTAATCGATCTTGCTCGAGTTGCTTACCAACTGGGCTATGGCCTACGTGGGGGACAACAACTACTTGAAGATTATCGACGAACAACACGTTTAGCACGTCAGGTTGTGCAAAGAGTTTTTTATGGTGAACAAGTCGAAACCAATGTTTAGCGAACGACGCGAAAAATAGTCATATCTTTGCTGGCACCACCGCGTACATGCCCAAACGGTGCCTTGACTGTTGCTTGCAAGAAGTCAATGTTCTCTTGGGTAATAATTTCACCAGGAAGCAGATTTGGAATACCTGGTGGGTAGGCAGCTGCACTGTCAGCCGAGATTCTTCCAACAGCGCTACTTGCTGGAACCAGTTCAGTTTGGCCAAAATAAGCCTGTCGAACTGAAAGTTTGCGCTGGCCAGGCTTAGGTAAAGAAACATTATCTTGTGTCGCTAACTGCGTTTGTGGCAGTTTGTGCAAGGCGGTTAAAAACTTTTCAACTTCTGGTGTCGCGCCGGCACCAATTAAGGCAACTAAAGTATGGTCAGTCGCCATCTCACAATGTACATTGTGTTCATTGAACAAAATAGATCTTGCGGAATAGCCCGAAATATTTCCAATTTTGGTATTGATTGTGATTCGCAGAGGATCAGTTGTTAGAACATCTGGGTGTGTTGAAATTTGGTCAGCGGCATCGACAAAACGTCCGCCAGATTTAATTCCAGTTCGAATTTTGTTTGCAAGTTCGATCGAATTACCAATTGTCTGCAGGCCGTTCACTGCCAACTGCTTTCGGGCAATGTCTAGGGCAGCTAGAAATAACGAGTTCACGCTTGTGGATTGCATAGATCGAAATGCCCGTTCAACAAAAGGTTCAAGCTTTGCTGCATGTTCACCATGCCCCAAATGCAGCATGGCGGTTTGTGAAATCGAGCCGGCTAATTTATGTGTGCTGCTGACGACTAAATCAGCGCCAAGACGGATTGCATTAGTTGGCAATCTTGGATGAAAGCCAAAATGTGCACCCCAAGCCTCATCAACGATTAGCGGCACATTAAAGCTGTGGGCAACTTTTGCTAACTGGGCAACATCTGAAACCGCGCCAAAGTAACTGGGCGTCACAATGTAAGCGGCAACAGGATTTGGACACTCACTAAGCGCGCGTTCCAAATCAATTGCACTTACTCCATTTGCAATCCCTAGTTCAGCGTCGACCGAAGGGAAGACAAAATCGGCCACCAGTCCAGATAGCGCCAGACCGTCGATAACCGAAGAGTGCATAGACCTTTGCACCACAATGTTTTGACCAAAATTACTGATTGCTAAACATGCCGTGAGGTTTCCCATCGAAGCACCGTTTGCTAAAAACCAAGTTCGCTTTGCGCCCCAAGCTTGTGCAGCCAGTTCTAGTGATTGATCTAGTGGAGTTGGATAGGTGCCGTAATCAATACCATCAATAAGCGGCTGAACATCCATGGCCAATAAGTCTGCGCCAAAAAAATCTATCAATTCTGGTTGTGCGCTACTTTGCCAATTCGAATCTAATTGAAAGCCAGGAGTGGCAAATTTCGCATACCGGCGTTTAGCGTATGACTTAATCGCATCAGCGTACGGAGTTTGATCCTGAGTCACTTTAATTACTTAAATTCCAAACTGTGATTGCACCTGCTAAGTCTTCAAGTGCCGTGCCAACTGATTTGAAGTAAGTAATTTCTGAATCTGAAGTTCTGCCGGGGTGTGACTTCCTGGCCAATGCAAATAAGTCAGCGACAACATCATTGCGCGAAATTACCCCAGCAGAAATTGGCATAACTAAATCACCAGCCTCTTTTAGTGCGCCGTCAAATGTGTCACAAAAAATAGTTGCCTTAGAAACTAACTCATCATCGGTTTCACGCATCAAAGGAGTGAATGCGCCAACAGTATCAACGTGGGTACCGGGCTTAATCCATTTTCCATGCACTAGTGGCGTCTTAGTTAAAGTTGCAGCGCTAACAATGTCACTTTTTTCAACCGCCGAAACTAAATCTGGGTGCGATGTAACCGGGATTCCTTCAGCACGAAGTTTTTCAGCCAATGCATGAGCATTGCGAATGTTGTGGTTCCACAAAAAAACTTCCTCGATTGGGCGTACTGCCATGTGCGCTTTGATCATGAATGGACTCAATGCACCCGAACCAATCATGGTTAAGACCTTGCTATTTTTTCGAGAAAGGTAGCTGCTTGCCAATGCCGATGCAGCTGCTGTGCGCCAGACGGTAAGTCTGGCTCCATCCATAGTTACTAATGGTTCGCCTGTGTGCCCATTCATTAGGTAGTAGACGCCAAAAATACTTGGTAAATTCCTAGTTCCATTTTCTGGAACGACAGTTGCAATCTTTACCCCCATAAATGGTGGCTCTTGGTTATCTGTCCATGAAGGCATCAACAACATCACTTTGTCTTGACCAATTCCGGTAACTGTGTGATGTGCCCGAACTGGAGTGGTCCAATTTGACTTGAATGCGTTTTCCAGACTTTTTACCAAGTTTGGAAAGTCAAGGCAGTTATCTATTTCTTCACTTGTAATGTGTCGCATGGAATCCTCCTGGGGTCAAGGCTATTACTGTGTACAAACAAATATTGAAGGCGACCTACCCACTAGAAACTAACTTTGCTTAGTAGGCTTTGGATAAGTTATTGATTACAAGGTCATGAACGTAGGAGCAGCCAAATGAGTTCAGTATCTGCAAGCGCCGTACTTGTTGATCGGTGGGTTAACAGGTCACTTGCGAAAAGCATTTTGTTGGTAGTTGGACTTACTGGAGCTACCGCAGCTAGTGCACAAGTTGCGATACCCCTTCCATTCACTCCAGTTCCATTAACGTTGCAAACTTTCGCCGTGCTAGTTGGTGCAGCGTCCTTGGGAGCGACTCGATCTGTTTTGGCTCAGACTCTTTACTTCGTTCTTGCTGCTGCCGGTGCCCCAGTACTTGCTGGTGGAGCTGGGGGTATCGATAAGGCACTCGGTGCTACCGGTGGCTATTTATTAGGATTCATTTTTGCTTCTCTTGTGGTCGGTTCGATTGCTTCTCGCGGAGCCACTACGCAAATCAAATCAACCGTATTTGCTTATGTTGCAGGTTCGGCAGTGATTTATTTATTCGGATTTATCTGGTTAGCCCAATTCACTGGAAATGGCTTCGCCTGGGCATTAACCCATGGCGTCACACCATTCATTATTGGTGACGTAATTAAAGCAGTAGCTGCTGGATTACTTTTACCAAGCGCCTGGAAGCTAGTTAGCAAATAACCAGCAAATAGGTAAGGCAAACATTGCAATCGTTGCTATGCCTACCAATGTGGATGACCACAATGGTGATTTCCATTGGCCAAGCAAGGATTTGTCGCGCGAAATTTTCCAAATCGTCAGCATAAGCAGCGGAGCAGTTACACCGTTAATAATTGCGGCCAGAATCAGCGACTGCATCGGATTAATGCCAAGTAAATTAAGTAACAGTGCAATCAGCATTGATGTCGCAAGGACTGTGTAGAACTGTTTTGCCTCACTTGGCTTTCGTTCCAAACTTTCTTTCCAGCCAAATGCTTCGCTAACTGCATACGCAGTTGAGCCTGCTAATACCGGAACTGCCAGTAATCCTGTTCCTAAAATTCCTAAGGCAAATAAGCCACTAGCAAAGTCGCCAGCAATTGGTTTTAATGCAGCAGCTGCCTGCTCAGGTGAAGTTATTGAAGTTATTCCATTGCCAAAAAGTGTGGCTGCAGTTGTTGCCATAATTGCAAACATCACAAATACACCCGATAACATGCCAGCAAATACATCACCTCGCATGGCGTTAATGTGTGTCACTGAAATATCAGGGGAATGGGAACTTTCTTCCATTTCTTCGGCAGCTTGCCAAAAGAATAAGTACGGGGAAATTGTTGTTCCAGCAATGGCAATTAATGCTGCAATGTCACTTTTTGACCAGGTTATCGAGATATTTGTAAGTCCAGTTCGCACCGCGGACCAATCGATGTCCGCGACAAATAGAACTGCTACGTAACTAAGCAATGACAAACAAAGCCAACGAAGCACTCGAGCATAACGGTGATATGGAATCAATATTTCGGCAATTAAGACAACAGCAGTAATTAATACGACCACAACGAATTGACTTAACGGTATGAACATCCGAATCACGGCAGCCATTGAACTTAAGTCCGCTGCGATATTTACCGTATTAGCAATTGCCACCAATGAAATCATCAGAAAAAGAATTGGGGCAGGGAATTTACGTTTAATTACTCGCGCTAAGCCTTCTCCTGTCACTAGGGCAATACGAGCGCAGGTTTCTTGAACAGCAAAAGCAAATGGCAGTAATACCGGGGCAACCCAAAGCGCCCGGTAACCTTGGACGGCTCCAATTTGCGAATAAGTTCCGATACCCGATGGATCATCATCAGCTGCTCCGGTAACTATTCCTGGACCGATTCGGCTGAAATATCCTGCACCTGAGATTTGGGTACGAATTGGATGGTGCTTGTCATTGGAACTGCCTAAAAATCCGATTGCAGTTGGCTGATCTTTAGGATTTTCCACACCCCAACTCTAACGAACTACATAACTGTTATTTAAGCCTTCAAAATCAAGTAAATATTTGTCAGTCCAGAGCGATTTAGTGACCCTTATGGATCAAATGTGCATTCAAATTCACATCAGCGCAGATCCACGGATTGGATAAGGGCCTTCAGTATGATGTTTAATCACAACATAATTTCTGAACAAAATCGCTTGATACCAAGAATGGGAAATTGATGATCGAACTAGTGCTCAGCGAGCAAGTTAGCGATCCAGTTGTTGAACGGTTGGACGGACCTCGCGTTCGAGTTTCAATAAATCCTGAACATAGATTGGCCGATGCGATCAGTAAATGTCGACCAGATTTGCATCAGGCAGTCGAATGGGCGCTCACCACTTTGTATGAAAATGATGAAGCGCCCCATCGAGTTTATGTTCGTGACGCGAATGGGCAGGCTATGGTTGCCATGACTGACCCATGCGTCAACTATGGATCACAAGCGATCATCCGCCCTTAAAATTTCGAGAGCTTTAAGGATTTCCGCAGGGGAAGATTTCAATGCGCGACAAAGGTCTGGAAGTAACGCAACGCTTGGCCTTGTCTCCAACGAGAAGTATCGGTACAAGTTTCCACGGTTGATTCCAATTTCTTGAGCTACAGATTCAAGCGAGTTGTAACCTAAGGTATCCATCCGATCGCGCAACCAATCGAGGCCAGTTTTTGACTTGCCTCTAGTCGCCGATTTAGCCATTTTTTCCTTTTCTTAAGGGATAGATCAAGATGATCAGATTGAATTCATTATTACTCTAAAATCTATAACTTTCCAATTAAGCACGCATTTTTGTTAAAAAAAAGAGCAAGGTTGGCTAAGTTGGCTCTTCTAAGTCGGCAAGTGCCTGCACCTTTTTGACTTCAGAAAGTGGCTTATTGGCTTCCTGTAGGTGTTTGCTGCCATAGAGCCAAATGTATGAGGTTGCGCCAAGTAAGCACAAAGAAATCAACCCAAGTGCAACTTGCGGGTTAACTTTTTCAACCAAGAAGCCGCCAATTGCTGCGCCAATCGCCAACATTGAGCCCTCTAATGTCCAAAGCCAAGCTTGAGCAGATGTTGCAGTACCTACCGGCCTTATCGCTTCGAGTGTTTCCCAGTGATAAACCTGAGCAAAACCTAGTGCTAGTCCCAGTGCAGCAAGTACAAAACCCATACTGAAACCAGGCGATGTAAATGCAAGAGGAGCCGCACAAATTGCCACTGCTAAACCAGCAACTTTAAAGCCATTAAGTGGTGTGATTGACGATTTTCGCCCACCAATAATCAAACCCCCAACGATACTTGTGATGGCCAAAGTTGCTAATAATGGAGCAGATAATTCTGGTCGCTCGATTAACGAAGAGTATGCCGGAATAGAAATTTCCATCAAACCCCAGCCAAAGCCAAAAATCATTCCTTCAAAAACAATGATTCGAAATGCCCGATGCTTAAACAAACCTCGTGCGCTCGGTTTAGCAGACTCAGGCTTCCAATTTCGAGAAAGTGGCATAGTCATCATGGCAACACCGCCGATAGCCATGAGAATAGAAGTCATCCAAAGCGCAGTTTCGCCACTAAATTGCAACGCTAAATAGGTAGTAACCACTGGTCCAACGACGGTTGTGGCATTCATCATCGTGGTATCGATGGCGTAAGCGGTGCGTAAACGGCTTGGCCCGACCGCATCACGCCAAAGCGGCCTAGCAGCCAGATTAATCGGTGGTGAGAAAAAACCAACTAACGCTGAAGCAGTCAGTATCCAGGCAGTATTTGTGCTCAGTGTCATAGCGAAAAGTAAAAGCGTCCAAAATGGGACAAAAAATAAAAATGGTCGAAACTGACCAAATCGATCAATAACTGTTCCGCGCAAACCAGCGGTAGCTGCTGAAGTTATTCCTTCGAGCCCCGTTGCAAGTCCAGCAAGCGCAATTGAATCCGTGACTTCTTTTACATAGAAAAAAGTTGCAAGTTGAACCATGGCGTACGCTAAGCGACCCGGTAATGAACTCAAAATAAGTCGTTTTACGCCGGCGATTTTAAGTAAATCTAAATACTGGCGCATTGTTAAAGGATACTTTGTCGCTCGCGTTTTCTTTGCCAACTAGGACATATCGCGATAACTGCGAACTATGGTTGGAATATGAGTAATCAAAATTCAGTCAAACCAGAATTACAAAAGTTAGTTGACCAGGGCGTATTAAGCAGTGAGCAAGCCTTGGCTGCACAGATTGCATTAATCGGTGTACCAGAAGAAAAATCAGACCGAACACGTAGGTCGCTTTTTTCTGAGGCAATAACTTACATCGGTGGCGCAGTAATCGTTGTTTCTGCTGGATTGATTCTTAATGAGACTTGGGCACAACTTGGTACTTGGGGAAGACCTGGTGTGATCGGACTTGGCGCAGCACTCCTATTCGCAGCTGCTTACTTAGTAAGTCGAGATACTCATCTAGAACAGGTACGTCGGTTAAGTTCCACTTTATTTGTGGGTTCGGCGGGATTAACAGCCTTCACAATTGGCCTGATTACAAACGAACTATGGATTCCGCGCCGTGATCCAAACGACATTTACTTTATAAATCCAAAACCATGGGTTTACATGACAATTGCCTTACTTTGCGCACTTGGTGGAGGGTTAGTTGCATATTTTGGTTACTTACGGGCAAAGTCTGCCATCGGAGTTTTTGCCCAAATACTTGCTGCTGATGTATTTGTATTTGCTATTGGCGCATTAATTTGGAACTCAATCTATGGTGATGATGATTTTCCAAGTTTTGGATCGCTTGCATTGGTAGTTCTTGGTAGTTACTGGATTTATGCAGCAGAGAAAAAAGTTTTCCAAGAAGTAAATGTCACTGCCTTTGCCTCAATTCTTACGCTTTTCTTTGCGCTGACCTCATTTCGTGATTTATTACCGATCTGGTCGGTACCAGCCATCACCATAGTTGGCGGTTTTGTTTATCTTGCCCTGTATTTAAATAGCCGCTTGTGGCCGTGGCTGTTTGGCGGCATCGGTGGCTTATTAATCGGTGGCGTTGAACTTTTAGTTCGATATGTTGAAGGACTTGGTGGCGCATTAGGCAGCATGTTGCTAGGTGTCGTCTTACTGGTTATCGGTACTCGGCTATTCAGAGACAAGCAATAAAATCTAGATATGGTTGAAATTCGAAAAGCAGTTGAGTCTGATTTAGATCAGCTAACTGGATTAGTTGAACAATATCGTGAGTTTTATCAGCAAAAGCCAAATGTCCAGACAAGGGCTTTTTTGCGAGAACGCCTAACGCAGAATGAATCGATAATTTTTGTTGCGCAAAATGATGGCCAACTTATTGGCTTCACCCAGTGTTATCCATCATTTTCAACTGTCTCAGTTTCAACCGTTTGGTTGTTGAATGATCTTTTTGTTGACCCAGCACATCGGGGCGCTGGAATTGCAAATAAATTAATGCAGGCTGCAGAAGAAGCAGCTAAAGCTGCTGGGGCATCCAGAATTTGGTTGCGCACTGCGCACACTAATGAGACAGCACAAAAATTGTACGAAAGCCGAGGCTGGAAACTAGACGAAGTCTTTCGGCGCTACGACTTAATTTTCTAATTTGGGTAAACCAAATTAGTTAAATAATGCCAAGAGACTCAAGCTTGTTGCGTAAATCTGGGTTACTTGGCTCGGTCAAGTGAGTGCCATCTTCAAACACGATTACCGGAATCGATTGTGCACCACCGTTTATTTCGACAACTTTTTGAGCAGCCTCTGGAACTTCTTCTACGTTGATGTAGTTAAATTCCACGCCTAATTCATTTAGAAGTGCAGTAGAACGTCGGCAATCGCCGCACCATTCTGCGCCATACATTGTGATCATAAATTGAGTCTAACCAATAACAAAAGGCTCTAGGCAGGTGCCTAGAGCCTTTTGTTTGTGTATTTATAAGTTGTAGTACAACTCAAACTCAGCAGGATGTGGACGTAGTCGAACGTAATCAACCTCAGCGGTTCTCTTATACGAGATCCAAGTGTCGATTAAGTCCTGAGTGAATACGCCACCTTCCATCAAGTAGTCGTGATCGGCTTCTAGCGCTGCTAGAACTTCTGGCAACGAACTTGGAACCTGTGGAATGTCAGCTGCTTCATCAGGTGGCAACTCGTAAAGATCCTTATCTACAGGCGCATGAGGTTCAATCTTGTTCTTGATGCCATCTAATCCCGCCATTAGTAATGCAGCAAAAGCTAGATATGGATTGCTAGATGGATCTGGACAACGAAATTCGATGCGCTTGGCTTTCGGGTTACTTCCAGTAATTGGAATTCGAATACAAGCTGATCTATTTCGTTGCGAGTAAACCAAGTTAACTGGTGCTTCGTAACCAGGTACTAAGCGATGGTAGGAGTTAACAGTTGGGTTTGTGAAAGCAAGTAGCGATGGGGCATGCTTCAAGATTCCACCGATGTACCAGCGGGCCGTGTCAGACAAACCGCCATATCCACGTTCATCAAAGAACAGTGGCTTTCCGTTACTCCAAAGTGATTGATGTACGTGCATACCTGAGCCATTGTCACCAAAAATCGGCTTAGGCATAAAAGTAGCTGTTTTACCTTGAGCCCAGGCTTGATTTTTAACAACGTACTTAAACAACATCACTTCGTCTGCTGCTTTTAGCAAAGTGTTAAAGCGATAGTTAATTTCCATTTGACCTGGGCTACCAACTTCATGATGTGAACGCTCTACTAGTAGGCCCACTTCACCAAGTTTGGTGACAATTGAGTCGCGCAGATCAGCCATCTGATCTGTAGGAGAAACAGGGAAGTAGCCACCTTTAGTTGGAGTTTTATAGCCACGATTATCTGAACCATCTGCATTAAATTCACTGCCGGTATTCCAAGCACCTTCGATTGAATCGATGTGATAAAACGCTTCGTTTGAAGCTGTACTAAATCGCACTGAATCGAAAATGAAAAATTCTGCTTCAGGGGCAAAGAATGCAGTGTCCGCGATTCCAGTTGAGGCTAAGTAAGCCTGGGCTTTGGCAGCGACGTTGCGTGGGTCACGGCTATAAGGTTCGTCGGTAAACGGATCATGAACTGAAAAATTCATTACTAATGTTTTTGCTTCACGGAATGGATCGATAAAAGCTGTTGTTGGATCTGGAATTAATTTCATATCTGATTCATGAATTGACTGGAAGCCACGAATCGAAGAACCGTCGAACATCTGACCATCAGTAAATAGAGCCTCGTTGACTGATTCAACTGGCATGTTGAAATGTTGCTGCACACCAGGTAAGTCGCAAAATCTCACGTCAACAAATTTGACGTTGTTATCTTTTATGTATTTAAGGACATCTTGGGCGTTGTTAAGACCTAAGTTGGACATCCATCCTCCAGCTAATAGTTACGTAAGGTTCGTTTAATTTTTTGGTCGCGAACGACTAATCCAGACGCTAGTGCCGATTGGTTAAAAAGCCGTGTCTCACGTGTTTCAGGATTGTTACAGGCTTTCCCAGATGCCACTTTCATAGATTTCATTAGGCTTACTACTTATGGATCGCAAGGACATTGGCTCGTGGCTACTTGGCCCAAGGGCAGCACTTGAGCAACAGGGAATCAGTTTTGGTTATCCCGGACAGCGCCTTGGCATCCCAGAGCATGGGGTTGGTTCAGTAGCCACTTTTGGACGCCGAATCATGGCGATCACTTTGGATTGGTTATCCGCTTTGTTAATTGTGCGCGGATTTTTTCAGACTGCTGAATATGGAAGTACTGAATATTCGATAGCAGCGTTAATTGTTTTTGCCAGTCAAGTATTTCTATTGACTACCACCCTAGGGGCTAGTTTTGGCCAGCAGGTTGTCGGCATCGGCGTGCGCAAAGTCACCGGAGAAAAGCTCGGGATTATGGCTACTTTAATTCGCGCGGTATTGCTAACGCTGGTCTTGCCCGCAGTTATTTGGGATCGTGATGGCCGAGGCCTTCATGATAAAGCTGTTAAATCAGTTGTAGTAAAAACCCGCTAATGCGGATTTTATAAACCAAGCTGATTAAGCACCTGCTGCAAAATACTGTTTGGATCTAAATTTAAATCAAGTAACCCTGAACTTTTGATGTAGGGGAATGCCACAAACGCAATTAAACCAATAACGATGGCAAGCTTGATCAACTTTTTAGCTAGCATTACTGCCACGACAATGGCAATAATCCACTGCGTTGGGGTCAGAGAACTTAAAAAATCAGTTATTTGTTGCATTATCGTCTCGGAATCTTTCTACCTTGCGGCATTGGACCTTTAGGAATTGGCAGAGCTACTTTTGGTAGCGCGTCTAATCGGCGACGTACATCGGTAACTTCTGCGGGGCGCAACGCTTTTGGCAATTTTTTAATCGTTTTTTGCAAATTCGAAATTGTTAAGTTACCTTCACCGACAATTAATTCGTGAATTGGCACATTTGGGACATAACGCATGTGCGCCTTGCGCTGCTCAGCAAGTAATGCACCAGGGCGACTACCTTCACCAACCAAAATAATTCCTGGTCGACCTACAACTCGGTGCGCAATGTTTTGATATTTGTCTGCACCAATTCCTGCGCTCACAAACCAGGCCCCGCGCATTGCACTTACTACAGAACCGGCTGCGCCAAGTTGACCTTCGATTGATTGGTATGCAGCACGTTCTGCCCAGCGACCAAAAACTATTAAAGTCACTAGTAAGGCAATTGAGAAGCCAGTTATTCCTAAGAAAATTGGTTGGTCGATTAAAAAGCCAACAATCAATAACGCTGCAAAGACACCGACAAAAATCCCAAGTAACTTAAAAGACAAACCTGGGATTTCCGATTTAGCAAATGAATAAGTTTCTAGTATCTGGCGATACCAGCGTTTCTTTTTGGGGGCACTATTAGTTGCTGACATGCCTTTTACTTTAGACGGTGGTTATCTTTCTGGCATCGATGGCTTGCTGATAAAGGCGACCGGCTCGGTATGAAGATCTAACTAATGGCCCGCTCATAACGCCAGCAAAGCCAATTTCAGTTGCAAAATTGGCCAATTCAACAAATTCTTCTGGCTTTACCCAACGACTTACGGGGTGATGGCGTAATGATGGCCGTAAATACTGCGTGATGGTAACTAGGTCGCAGCCTGCTGCATGGAGATCACGAAGGGCTTGCTTAACCTCATCAATTTCTTCGCCCATTCCAAGGATCAAGTTAGATTTTGTTACCAACCCATAATCTCTAGCTTGGGTTATCACCGATAATGAGCGCTCATAGTTAAATGCCGGGCGAATTCGCTTGAAAATTCTTGGCACAGTTTCAATGTTGTGGGCAAAAACTTCGGGTTTGGAATCAAAAACAATTTTTAACAAATCTGGTTTGTTATTGAAGTCAGGAGCCAACATTTCCACACCACAACCCGGAACTTTTTCGTGTATTGCCCGAATTGTTTCGGCGTAAAGCCAGGCACCGCCATCAGCTAAATCGTCGCGAGCAACACCAGTTACTGTTGCGTACTTTAATTGCATTGTGGCAACTGATTCAGCGACTCTTCTCGGCTCATCACGATCAAGGGGAAGTGGTTTGCCAGTATCAATCTGGCAGAAGTCACAACGACGGGTACATTGATCGCCGCCAATTAAGAAAGTTGCTTCGCGATCTTCCCAACATTCGTAAATATTTGGGCAACCAGCTTCTTGGCAGACTGTGTGCAAGCCACCAGATTTAACTAGGCCCATAATTTCGTTGTACTCAGGACCAGTTTTTAATTTTGTTTTAATCCATTCAGGCTTACGCTCGATGGGAACAGAAGCATTGCGAGCTTCAATCCGAAGTAACCGCGGACCTGTACCTTGGTCGGCAGTTATGAATGGATCAGACATAGTTCAATCTTAATCAAATTAACTTAGTTGGAATTAACTAGTTGGTTGTTGGAATCAACAAGTGGATCAAACACTTCATGCAAATACGCAGTGATAACTGGTAATACCTCTACGGGCGTCACTTCTCGACCCAACTCTTTGGTTAACGTGGTTACCGCAGCATCCGAAATGCCACACGGAACTATTCGGTCAAACCAGCTCAAATCGTTATTGCAGTTCAAGGCAAAGCCATGCATTGTGACACCCTGAGCAACTCGCACACCAATTGCCGCAATTTTGCGGTCTAATTCATTGTTGGTAAGCCAAACGCCACTACGTCCCTTTTTTCGAGTCGTTGCCAACCCAAAATCAGCACAAGTTTTGATAATTACTTCTTCCAGACGTCGGACATGAGGAATTACGTCTAAGGCGGCAGGTAAGTGCACAATCGGATATCCGACCAATTGACCTGGACCGTGCCACGTTATTTTTCCGCCACGGTCAACATCTATAACGGGTGTGCCATCGATCGGTCGTTCGAAGATTTCAGTTCGCCGACCTGCTGTGTAAACAGGTTCGTGTTCTAGTAACAGGATCGTGTCTGGCTCAATCCGTGCAACGACCTTTTCATGTAGCTGTCGTTGGTGCGCCCACATCTGGTCGTACTTATGAAATACCTTGCCAAGTGTTGTGCTGTCGATAACCACTGGCATATTTAAAGCCTAATTGGGCATTGATTGGCCCGCACACCGGTCAAGGCTGCGTTGACTTTAAAGGTCAACTAGAATTTAAAGGTTAATCGCAATCCAATAAATCACTAAGGACTTCAAACCATGGCTAAACACGGCCGCCGTCAGAAAACCGAAAAAACTGCACGCAAACCTTTATGGTTTTCAATTCTTGCCATTGTTGCTTGGCTTGCGATCAGTGGAGTAACCGGTCCACTGTTTGGAAAATTGTCTAGCGTTCAAGAAAATGACAGCGCTGGATTCCTGCCCGGATCAGCCGAGTCAACAAAGGCTGGAGAAATTTCGGCCAAATTTGTTTCGGATGACACATCTTTATTGCCAGCGATTGTGATTTTCACTGGTGACATTAATCCAAATGCGATTGCAAACTTAACTACTTTTGTTGGTGCGCTGCCTAACGCAGAAGTCCCTGATAGTGGTGGTAAAACCGTTGGTGATTTCTTGGCAGACAGCACTCCGCTTTTTCCGATCCCATCGCAAGACAATAAGGCTGCAATAGTTTCGATACCGATTGATGATTCTGTTATTGCTGCGCCACTAGAAAACAATGAGCCAGCATTACCAGTTTTGATTGAAACAATTCGAGCCGAAGCTGACGCAGTAGATGGCTTTGAATCGCATGTAACAGGTATCGGTGGAATTCTGGCTGATCTTTTTGGAAGTTTCGGCGACATTGACACTTTGCTACTTTTAAAAACACTTGGTCTCGTTGCGGCAATCTTGATATTTGTTTACCGATCACCAGTACTTTGGATTATTCCGCTGTTTTGCGCGGTCTTGGCACTTTCAGTTGGCGGTGGTGTTGTTTATCTATTGGCCAGCAATGACTTAATTAAAGTCGATGGTCAATCACAAAGTATTTTGTCGGTGTTGGTGATTGGTGCGGCTACTGACTATGCCTTGCTGTTAATTGCTCGTTATCGCGAAGAGTTACACCATTTTGAAAGTCGTGCCACTGCAATGAAAGTAACTTTGCGTGGAGTATTTGAGCCAATCTTGGCCTCCGGTTTAACTGTTATTTCAGGTTTATTGGTCTTATCCTTGTCTGATTTGGCTCAGGTTCGTGGTCTTGGTCCAGTTTCGGCAATTGGTATCGTCGCAGCACAACTAGTAATGCTTACTTTGCTACCTGCTCTTTTGGTTTTATTTGGCCGCTGGATTTTCTGGCCAAGAATTCCAAACCACGACGATGTAGATGAGAAGTTAACTGGTATTTGGTCTCGAGTTGCAAATACCGTTGGTACACATCCGCGTCGTACCTGGGTATCAACTGCTATTTTGCTTTCAATTGCATTCGCATTCGTGACCCAATTGAATACTCGCGGTTTAGCGCAAACAGATTCATTTATTGGAAATCCAGATTCTGTCGTAGGTCTTGAAAAACTCTCTGAGCATTTCCCCGCTGGTCAAGGCGATCCAACTTTAGTTATCGTGCCTAAAGACGATGTGCAAAAAGTAACTGATGTGCTGCTTGGCACTGAAGGCGTATCAGCTGTGACACCTACTCTGACTGGCCCAGCAATTGTTGGTGCCCCAGCTCCAGAAGTTAAATATGTTGATGGATTTGCTCGACTAGAGGTAATTCTTGATAAAGCCGCGGACTCAGTTGAGGCACAGGATTACATTCCAACTATTAGGCAGGTTGCAAAAGAAGCAAGCCCGGATGCACTTGTCGGTGGCTCAACTGCCATCAACTATGACTTGCAGCAAGCAAACATGCGGGATCGTAATTTGATTATTCCGATAGCGCTGTTGGTAATTGGCGTGATCTTGGCACTCTTGTTGCGTAGTTTGTTTGCGCCACTAATTCTGATTGTCACAACCGTGCTTTCGTTCGGTGCCACGTTAGGTATTTCACATCTAGTGTTTACATACCTATTTGATTTTCCAGGCACCGATGGATCGTTCCCGCTATTTGCTTTCGTGTTCTTAGTGGCTCTCGGTATTGATTACAACATTTTCTTGATGACGCGAGTTCGAGAAGAAGCGATCAAACTGGGCACCCGCGAAGGTATTTTGAAGGGGCTAACCGTAACTGGTGGGGTAATTACATCTGCAGGTGTGGTTCTGGCAGCAACATTCGCTGTGCTTGGCACATTGCCTTTGGTCTTTATTGTTCAACTAGGCTTTGCCGTTGCGTTTGGTGTGTTACTAGACACCATAATCGTGCGCAGTTTGCTAGTACCTGCCCTAGCTCATGACATCGGTGCCAAGATTTGGTGGCCAAGTAAACTCGGGAAATCTGAAGGCCCACTAGAGCTTGCTGCTAAGAGTTAATCATTAGGGCGTCATGGTAAATCGCTATGTAGTTGCATCCAGCGGTGGGTTTAATCAAACAGATCGTTGGGGAGTCGTTACTCCAGGAAATATTTTTCTGCGAGCACTCGAACTTACGGGCAAATCTCGTCCAAGAGTTTTATTCGTTTTAACTGCAAGTGGTGACGATAAGAATTACTTGGCCACGATGTACCAAGCGGTATCGCAACTTTCAGTTGACGCTGAGCATTTGGCATTATTTACTCAGCCAAATGTGCCAGTCGAAGAGGCATTTGGTCGAGCTGACTTAGTCTGGGTTGGCGGTGGATCGGTTGCGAACTTACTTGCAGTTTGGCGTCTGCACGGTGTTGATCTTGCGACAAAAGATGCGTGGGAACGTGGTGTCGTTCTTGGCGGAGTAAGTGCTGGTTCAATTTGTTGGCATTTTGGTGGACCAACTGATTCATTTGGTCCAAAACTTGAGACTGTTACAAATGCACTTGGTTTCCTGCCCTGGGGCAATGGAGTCCATTACGACTCTGAAGCGCAGCGCCGGCCGCTTTTGCAGTCGTTAGTGCAAAATGAGACTTTGCCACTCTCATTTGCAACTGATGATCATGCTGGAATTATTTATCAAGGAATTGATCCAATTGAGGTCGTGATTGATAAGGCAGATCAAAATGCCAAAGCCTATAAAGTCGAAAAAATAAATGGCGAAGTCGTCGAAACTGTTCTACCAGTTGGAAAACTTAGCTAAAGACTGTCTGCAATTGCTGCCTCAGCGGCAATCCGTCCACTTCTAAATGCACCATTAATGGACGAAACATCTCGGAAGTCTCCAGCAAGATAAATTCCATCACCCAGTCTTGCTGGTTTACTCAAATTAAATGGTGGCAACATTGCGGGCAATGCATCAGGTATTGGATAAGTTGCCACGTGTTGCCACGTGGTTGTTGAAACTTTATAAAGCGTTGCCAAGTGTTGGCGCACAGCTGCCTCGGCAGCAGTAGTGTGATGCACACCAATAGCACTAGTCGATACTAAGACTCGATTTTCACTGGCATAACTTGGTGCTGCATTTGAAATCGCCACGGTATTTACAATTGGTTTATTTGGATCAACCTGGTGGGAGGCGTAGCGTTTACCATCAACTATTAAAGTTCCCGCACCTTCAGTTAATTCTTTAGCTGAACAGTCGGCTAAGTGGTACCAGGTAGTTACCGAATTACTCGGTGGAACTTTAAGGTTTGGCAATAACTTGGCAGCACTTCGAGCATTCGCTGCCAAGATAATGGCTCGACAAGAAATTGTTCCTTGCGATGTTTGAACAGATCCTGGCGAGATATTTGCCACAGTTGTATTTAGTTGAATTGAACCGATCGGCAACTGGGCGGCAAGTTGCTTTGGAATCTCAAACATGCCGTTGTCTGGTACTCCAGGGACGCCTTTAACAAAATTTTTCAACACCACATCAAAAAATCTCTTAGAAGTAGCCAATTCATCTTCTAAAAAAACGCCAGCTAAGAATGGCCTGAGCACTTTTTGTGTTAGGTCCTTGCCAAACTGGCGGGTTAAAAATTGATCTGTGCGTTGATCAAATTTGTCATCTTTTTGCTTAGTAAATGCATTTTTTATTGCATACTTCGCAAATTTTATTTTGCTAGAAATTGCACCAACAGGCGCCAACATTGAATCAACGGCCCACGTTGGTTCTTTTCGTGGATCACCCAATTTATATTGACGACCGTCAATTGAAACAATGATCCCAGCCGTTAACGATCTAAGGTTTAAGGAATTTAAATCTAAAATGTGAAACCCTTCTTCATAAGAGGGGTTGTAAAGCTGAAAACCTCGATCGAGAATTAGCCCATCGTGGTAATCCGTTCGAACTCGACCACCAATTTCGTCCGAGGCTTCTACCACGCAAACGCTTTTTCCAGCGATCGATAATCTTCTGGCCGCAGCTAATCCAGCAAGTCCGGCACCGACAACGACTATATCAACTTTGGTGGGTAGCGAATTCATCAAATCCGATTTCGTTAAAGTGTTTTTATAGCACTTACGATATCAGGATCAGAAAATTTAAAGCCAGCCGACATTAACTTTTTTGGAATTACTCGGCAGCTTCCTAAAACCTCTTGCGAAAATTCACCAAGCACAACTTTTAATGCGATTGCCGGAACATTAAGGAGTGCTGGTCGCTTTAAAACTTGAGCCATCGCTTTAGTGACTTCACGATTTGTAACTGGATTTGGTGCGGTTAAATTAACCGGTCCGGAAATATTTTGGTTATCTATTAGGAATTTAATTGCATTGATTTCATCGCGAAGTGAAATGAACGACCAGTATTGCTTGCCATTTCCAAGTTTTCCACCTAAGCCCAGTTTGAAAATTGGCAACAATCTTTGCCAGGCACCACCTTGACTACTAACGACAAGGCCAGTTCTTAAGTTGACTACACGAATTCCTGCAGTACTGGCAACAGCAGTAGCATCCTCCCAAGCTTTAACCACATCGGCTAGAAAACCTGAGCCCGGAGCCGAATCTTCATTAACTTCGCGGCTACCAGTGTCGCCATAAAAGCCAATTGCACTTGCGTTTATTAAAACTTTTGGCTTAATAGTTAGTGCGGCATTTGCCAAAGTTTTTGTTGATTGCACCCGCGAACTAAGAATTAATTTTTTGTATTTTTTTGTCCAGCGTTGATCACCAACTCCAGCACCAGCCAAATTTATTAATACTTCAACACCGGAAAGGCTTGCTAAATCGATTTGTTTATTGGCTGGGTCCCAGGTGACCTCAGATGTAGCAACGGACTTGCGCCTTACTAACCGAATAACCTCATGACCGTCTGCCCGTAAGGATTCAACAAGTGCAGTACCAATTAGTCCAGATGAACCAGCAATAGCAATCTTCATGTAACTAGTTTGCAGGTGAATTGAGTTTTGCGCGAACGCAATTACAGACCAAGGTCTGCTTCAAACGCGCCTTCTTCGAGTCGCGCCTTAACGGCTGACAAGAAGCGTGCCGCATCAGCACCATCAACAAGTCGGTGATCATAAGTCAGGGACAAATAAACCATCTGTCGCACTGCGATCACATCGGCGCCACTGGAGTCAGTTATCACCACCGGGCGCTTAACTACTGCACCTGTGCCAAGAATTGCCACCTGTGGCTGATTAATGATTGGGGTATCGAATAGTGCGCCGCGACTTCCAGTATTCGTGATGGTGAATGTGCCACCACTTAATTCATCTGGTGAAAGTTTGTTTGTGCGAGTGCGCTGAGCAAGTTCATCGATTTTGCGAGCTAAGCCAGCAATATTTAAGTCGCCAGCATCGCGAATGACCGGAACTAGTAATCCTCGTTCGGTATCTACAGCAATACCTAAGTGCTCGGCATCGTAATAAGTGACGGTGCCTTCTTCTTGATTAATCGAGGCATTAACGGTCGGGAATTGCTTTAACGATTCGCAGGCTGCTTTAGCAAAAAATGGTAGGAAAGAGAGTTTTACTCCTTCACGCTGTTCAAAAGCAGCTTTTGACTTATTTCGAAGTACAGAAATTTTTGTTACGTCGACTTCAACGACAGATGTTAATTGCGCTGAAACTTGAAGCGATTCAACCATCCGCTGGGCAATTACTGAACGTAGTCGGGTCATTTTTTCAGTTTTGCCGCGCACCTCGGCTGCTTGAGGACTGACAGCTGGAGCTGCGGTTGGAGTTACCGGAGCCACAAAAGGTTTACTTTCAACTGGACGATCGCTGGCAACTTGTACTGGGGCCATTGTTGGCGTAGTTGCCAAAATATCTTCGCGGCGAATACGCCCACCTACGCCGGTGCCCTTGACCTTCGAAAGATCCACTCCCATTTGCGCAGCGAGTTTGCGCACAATTGGTGTTGCGTAGGAACCTGAGTTATCGATGTTCGCAGTTGATGCTGGAGTAGTAGAGACAACCAGAGAAGTAGCGGCAGGTGCTACTGGAGCTGCGGGTGGAGTAACCGGAGCACTTTGGGTTACTGCGGGAGCTCCAGCGGAAGTGCTTATTAATCCAAGTTGGCCGCCAACTTTAGCCACACCATCTTCTGGAACTGTAATTTCGAATAGCACTCCAGAAACTGGAGAAGGTATTTCAGTATCTACTTTGTCAGTGGAAACTTCTAAAAGTGCTTCGTCCGCACTTACTGAGTCACCGATTGCCTTTAGCCATCGGGTAACTGTTCCTTCAGTCACACTTTCACCAAGAGCAGGTAATAAAACAGGAGTAGCAGCCGAAGATGTCGCCTGCGTTGCTTGTGCTGGAGCTTCTGGTGCTGGGGTATTTACTTGCGCAACTGGTTCTGGTTGGGTTTGGCTAACCTGAGCTGGAGTAGCAACTGGTGCAGGAGAACTTGAAGCAGCAGATCCACTTTCAGAAATAACACCAAGTGCGCCACCAACAGGAACCACTGCATCCTCGCCAGCAATGATTTCGGTTAGCACGCCACTTACCGGAGATGGTATCTCGGTATCTACTTTGTCTGTTGAAACTTCTAGAAGTGCTTCGTCAGCTGCCACAGTGTCGCCAACATTTTTTAGCCAACGAGTGACGGTACCCTCAGTTACGCTTTCACCCAGTTGTGGCATTGAAACAGTTGTGCTCACTGCTTAGCTCTCCTTATTAATCTGTCTTATTAATTTTAGTTAATTTTTAGGCGTGGGCGTGAAGTGGTTTTCCAGCAAGTGCTAAGAATGCCTCGCCAAGTGCTTCATTTTGGGTCGGGTGAGCATGGACCAAAGTTGCCACATCATCAGCTGTAGCTTCCCAGTTGTAAATTAACTGTGCCTCACCAACGAGTTCACCAACGCGAGAGCCGATCATATGTACACCTACAACCGGGCCATCTTTTTTGCGAATCAATTTGATGAAACCAGCGGTACCCAGAATTTGGCTCTTACCGTTGCCACCAAGGTTGTATTCATATGAATCAATCTCACCAAATTTTTCTTTAGCCTGGGTTTCGGTGTAACCAATGGAAGCAATTTCTGGTTCGCTGTAAGTGACTCTAGGTATGCCTGTTTCATCAATTGACTTTGGTGCAAGGCCGGCAATCTCTTCGGCCACAAAAATACCTTGCTGAAAACCGCGGTGAGCAAGCTGCAAACCTGGCACGATGTCACCAACGGCGAAGATTCCTGGCACATTGGTAGCTAAACGTTCATTTGCTAAGACAAAACCACGGTCCATGTTGATGCCTTGTTCTTCATATCCCAGTCCTTCGGTACGTGGACCACGTCCGACGGCAACGAGCAATAAATCTGCGCGAACGGTTTCGCCATTTTCCAAAGTCACGGTTACGCCTGAATCATCACTTGCTGCGCCCTGGAATCTAACTCCGGTTTTGAAGTTAATGCCACGCTTGCGGAATGCACGTTCCATAGTTTTTGAAATTGCTTCATCTTCGGCAGGCACTAAGCGTGGTAAGCCCTCGATAACAGTTACATCAACACCGAAAGACTTCCAGACTGATGCAAACTCAACACCAATCACCCCACCACCTAAAATGATGGCGCTATTTGGAACGTAATCCATTGTTAATGCCTGATCGCTGGTCATGATTCGACCAGCAATTTCTAGTCCAGGTAGCGACTTAGCATACGAACCAGTCGCTAAGACAATATTTTTTCCTTCGTAACGCTGGCCATTAACTTCGACCACATTTTTCGCAACTAGTTTTCCAAAACCTTCAACGTAAGTTATTTCTCGGCTTTTAACTAAACCTTGTAATCCTTTATATAGTCGGCCAATTACGCCATCTTTATAAGAATTGACTTTAGTCATATCAATTCCATTAAAAGTACTGTGTACTCCGTAGTTTTCGCCCTCGCGCGCAGTATCGGCAACTTCAGCTGCATGTAAAAGTGCTTTGGTTGGAATGCAACCACGATGCAAACAGGTGCCACCTAGTTTGTCTTGTTCGATAAGTACTACGGATAAACCAAGTTGAGAAGACCTGAGTGCACATGCGTATCCACCGCTACCGCCACCCAAAATAACTACGTCGTGCATTAATCCTCCGAAAACAGGTACCGGCTGAGTAATGCGTTTTAGTTGATCCGCCCATACTCAGTCGCCTCTATTGTTTCACTATTTGGAATCAGCACCGACACCGGATAAGCAATCTTGGGCAAAAGCGACTAGCGTGCGTACACCAAAGCCAACCCCACCCTTGTGGGTGTAGCCGTGGGCAGATTGCGAGTTGTATGCCGGCCCAGCGATGTCTAGGTGTGCCCAAGGCAAGCCATCTTCAACGAACTCTTTGAGGAACCATCCAGCAGATAACATGCCACCTTCGCGCTGTCCAATATTGGCTATGTCTGCAACCAGGGAATCTAGTGGTGCACGTAATTCTTCTGGAAGAGGCATTGGCCAAAATTCTTCACCAGCACGGTCAGCTGCAGCTTTAACTGCATCGCGCACTTCATCGTCACCCATAACACCAGCTGTGCGATGACCTAATGCAACTACAGCGGCACCAGTCAAAGTTGCAATGTCGAGAACAACATCTGGGTTATCTTCGGCTGCTCGCACTAAGGCATCGGCTAGAACTAATCGACCTTCAGCGTCAGTGTTTAAGACTTCGATTGTGCGACCACCGTAAGTTGTAATGACATCACCGGGGCGCTGGGCACCACCACCTGGCATATTTTCGGCACAAGCAGCATAGGCAGTTACGGCAATCGGCAAAGCTAAATCGTGGATCGCGCGGATGGTTGCAATCACCGCAGCTGCACCAGACATATCTGCTTTCATCTCGTGCATACTTGCTGGTGGCTTTAGTGAAATACCACCGGTATCAAAAGTAATTCCTTTACCAAGTAATGCAATGTGTTTTTTAGCACTCCGCGGTTTGTATTCCATTCGAATTAGTCGTGGTGGACGGCTAGAACCTTGGCCAACCCCAAGAATGCCACCATAGCCACCTGTAGCAAGTTGTTTCTCGTCCAAAATCTGAACTTTTATTGTCGTCCCAGTCAAGTATTGCTTTGCAGCTTTTGCGACTTCAGCCGGTGGTAAATGTAATGGGGAAGTGTTAATTAAATCTCGAGCAAAGTGAACTGAGTGTGTTATTACTCGGGCTTGGTCAAGGGCGGTTCTAAATTCTTTGTCCTTTGCGTGCTCGGTGAAAAGGGAAATAGCACTAACCGGACTTTTTGCTTTATTCAATGTTGCATGTCGATGGTCAGTAAATGAGTAAGCACCTAGCGCAGCACCTTCAAAGATTGCTTTTGCTGCACCTGCATAGGTTGCCGGCAGGTACATAGCAACTCGCTTAAATCCAGCCAAACTTCTTGTTGCGTTACCTGCTGCACGTCGAAGCTGTTCTTCACTTATGCCATTTTTGGTCGAACCTAAACCAACTGCAACGATAACTTTTGATTTTGAAATTCCTGTCCCCGGAATTCTGATCAATTCGTCTTTGGCACCAGTAGCGCCAACAGTTTGGAGAGTATTTTTTAACTTAGTAGTGGCCGCTTTAGTAAGTCCATCAGAGAAAATTGAAAACTTATTATCTGTTGTGGTGGCCACAACGACTGCATCAAAAACAGCAGTTAGCGGATTTCCTGACTTAAGCGTTAAGCCGGCAACTTTTGGATCCAAAGTTGGCATGAGTTCTCACTCCTAAATTGGTTGCCTAATAAAGACTAATCACTACGTTACTAGTACGGTTAAGTCATGCCTGAAGTTGCCTTACATTCAAAACATTTATCCCTTGGTGCAAAAATGGGTCCATTCGGTGGTTGGGATATGCCAATCGAATACACCGCTGGCACTGTCGCCGAACATAATGCTGTGCGAAATGCAGTTGGTGTTTTTGACGTTTCTCACATGGGCAAAGTTCGCATCCTAGGTGAAGGTGCTTATGAATTTGCTAACTCTGTTTTTGCAAATGATTTAGATCGAATAACTCCAGGTCAAGCTCAATATTCGATGTACTGCAACGAAGCAGGCGGAATTATTGATGACTTGATCGTCTATTTAGTAAGCAAGACTGAAGTTCGGTTTATCCCAAACGCCGGCAATGCATCGACGGTCGTGGCTAACTTAGAAAAAATAGTTCCAGTGGGGATCACGATAGAAAATAACCATTTGAAGCAAGGCATCATCGCTGTTCAAGGTCCAAAATCTGCTGACGTGCTAGATGAATTGGGCTTACCAACGAATCATGACTACATGGCTTTTGTTGATGCTACCTGGCAAGGCTTTGAGTTAACTGTCTGTCGAACTGGTTACACCGGCGAACATGGCTATGAAATTGTAATTTCCAATGATGGACTTGCTCCGTTGTTTGATGCGCTACTTTCTGCGGGAAACAAGTTTGGAATTCTTCCTTGCGGTTTAGGTGCCCGAGATACATTGCGTACTGAAATGGGATACCCATTACATGGACAAGATATTTCACCTGAAATTACTCCACTCGAAGCAAAAATCGGATGGGCTGTTGGTTGGAAGAAAGATAAATTTGCTGGTCGTGAAGCACTTGTTGCTCAGAAAGAATCTGGTGCACCAAGGACTTCTGTTGGATTAATTGCTAATGATCGTGGTATTCCACGTGGCCACATGGATGTAAAAAATGCAGCTGGCGAAGTAATTGGCCAGACCACAAGTGGAACTTTTTCGCCTACTTTGCAAAAAGGTATTGCACTGGCTTTAGTGAATCCCGGTGTTGCTGAAGGCGATGTGCTCACTGTAGATGTTCGTGGTCGAGCGCTTTCAGTAACAGTTACCAAGCCACCATTTGTCGACCCAAGCACTAAGTAAAAAACCTCAAAAGCTAAATAAAAAATGCCCTAGCAAAATTGCTAGGGCATTTTTTTAAATTACTTACTTGGCTGGCTTCACTACGGCGTCGTAAATGAAAACTGCCAGTAATGCGCCGACAATCGGTCCAACTGTCCAAACAATTGCATTGCCTAGATCGCCACCAACTAACGCAGGACCAAACCATCTTGCTGGGTTCAATGCAGCACCTGTTATTGGTCCAGCGAACATAATTCCACCTGTGATGGCTAAGCCAATTGGTAAGCCTGAGATTGTTGAGAACGAGCCTCTCTTATCGACGGCAACGCCCATGATCGTAATCATCAAAATAAAAGTAGCGATAGCTTCAACAAGAATTCCATCTGTGGTTGTTGCTGCAGCATTCAAACTAGGAACACCCGCGAGTGCACCAAAGGCATATTTGGCAACAGCAGCAGCAGCAAAACCGCCAAGTAGTTGAGCCACGATGTAAGCGAGTGCATCAACAGGTGCGATGCGACGAGTGGCAGCAAGTGCAGTTGTCACGGCTGGATTGAAATGTGCGCCAGATACATGTGCAAAAGCAGCGATTGCCACAAAAATAGCAATACCGTGTGCCAAAGCGATTCCGGTTAGTCCTGCATCATTTGTAATTGCTCCAATGCCAAAGAAGCAGAGGAAGAAAACGCCTAGAAATTCAGCAAGTAGCCGAGCTGGGGCATTCTGCATTGAGTAACTCCTAATTAACTTTGTCCTGCTGGGGTAGCAGGTATCAATTCACAATATCGTTTTTGAATAAACGCACACCTTTATTCACCTCGGCGTGGCGTATTAATTGGTGGCCAAATTAATTAAATTCTCAAATTTTCTTTACCGGAACTACGATGGGGCCGTTGGTGCTGGCAATAACTTCGACAGCAGCTCCGTAGTGTTTGCGAATTGTTTCAGAAGTTAAAACTTTTTCTGCGCTGCCTTGTTCAACAGTTTTTCCATCCGCTAACAACATAAGTTGATCAGGATAAAGTCCAGAAACAGTTAAGTCATGCATTGTTGAGATCACACCGATTTTTTTCTCGGTACGTAATCGATCGATCAGTTCAAGAACGTCTTGCTGATAACCAACATCCAGTGCAGTAGTTGGCTCATCCAATAGAACTATTGGGCTGGCTTGTGCTAGTGCCCTGGCAATTGCTACTCGTTGACGTTCTCCACCAGACAAGGTAGCCACATCGCGATCGACAAAATCATGCAATCCGATCTCGTCAATTACATAATTTGTGATCTCCATATCTTGGGCTGATTCAGCAGCCAACATATTCAGATGTGCAGTTCGGCCAAGCATTACATAATTAAAAACAGACATTCCTTGAGGCATAACTGGGTCTTGGGCTACATATGCAATCCAACAGGCCCTAGCTTTCTGATTTAAATTTCTTAAGTTCTTGTCATTGATAAACATTTCACCAGTTGATTCAACGATTCCAGCTAGTGCGCGCAACATACTTGATTTACCAGCCCCATTTGGACCAATAACACAAATCCAATCTCCAACTGAAATTGAAATTGAAAAATCATCTACAACGGTTTTGTTGGCTAACTTAACGTGCAGCCCAGTAACTTTTAATGTGGTCATGTTATCGAGCCATGTTTACTTGAGCCAAGAATAAACAAGAAAAATGGTGCCCCAATTAAAGCAGTTATAACGCCAATAGATATTTCTTGTGGCGCAAGTGCAGTTCTAGCGACAACATCAGCAAGAACTAAAAAGACGCCACCATAAATGGTTGCCAGTGGCATTAAATTTCGATAACTATGTCCAACAATTAACCGCAGAATGTGCGGCACAATAATGCCGACAAAACCTATCAATCCGGTAACCGAAACTGCAGCGGCTGTTCCTAATGAAGCAGCAACAATAATTGCAGCTCTGGCCCGACCCACTGACAAACCCATTGTGTGCGCTTCTTCGTCACCAACTGAAAAGACATCTAAGATTCGGCGGCATAAAAATAAAACAGTCACGCAGATCAAAATGTATGGCGTAACTAAGACCACGTCACCCCAACCTGCTGTTGATAAACGACCTAAAACCCAGGAATAAACTTCACGAATCTTGTCAGTATTACGTTGTTGTAACAAAGTTTGAATTGCAGTCAACATACTTGCCACAGCAACGCCTGCCAGCACTAAGGAAGTTGAAGATCTACCGACAATTGCTGAGCGACCTAGTAAATAGGTGAGCATCACAGCACCCATTGCTCCAATAAATGCAGCAAGAGGTAGTTCCCATTTAGTTGTTTGATCTTGCGTGAAAATGACAATGGTTGCCCCAAGACCAGCTCCTGCTGAGACACCAAGTAAATAAGGATCGGCTAGTGGGTTTCTAAACGAACCTTGGTAAGCACATCCAGCGCTTGCCAACATGGCACCTACAAGTAAAGCAAGTAGCACTCGAGGAAGACGCAAATCCCAAATGATTGTTGCTTGGGTTTGCGAAAGCGGACTTTCAATCAATCCATTTGTTAAGCGCGAGAGAATTTCTTGCAGGGCAGCAGTTGCTGGAATTGATACTGCACCAACACCCAAACCAATAAACAAAGCAAGCACAACTGCGAACATCGCAATTAACCAAGTGATACTTGGTAATTTTTTAATGGTCGCAGTTGTGCTCATGGCTTTATTTTTTTAACTACGAGGTAGCTAATTTGTTAATCGCCTCAACAATTGCGGCGAGTAACTCAGTTGTCCGTGGGCCCCAACGGCTGGCAATGTCGTCATCTAGTTCAACGACTGCACCAGATTGAACAGCAGTTAAGGCATCGAATCCCGCTCTCGAAGCTAGTTCTGCTTGGGTAACTGCACAGCATTTTGTGTCTGCTAGGAAAATCAAATCTGGATCTGCTTGCACGATATATTCAGCTGACAATTGTGGGTAACCACTTTCAGCATCTGGTGCTGCATCAGCAATGTTTTCTAAACCAGCTAGTGCGTACAACTGACCAATAAAAGTAGCTGAAGTTACCGTGTAGAAAGTTGGATCTAGCTCGTGATAGTAAGTCAATGGCTGAGCTAATGGTTTAATCGAAGCCAATGCTGTTGAAACATCATCTTTCATCTTGGTTACCAAATCACTCGCACCTTGCACTTGACCTGTAGCTAAACCAAGTTCAGTGATTTGAGCATAAGTTCCGTCGAGATCTGCAACAGCATTTTGTAGTAGCACTGGAATGCTCGCAGCCTGTAGTGATGCAATTAGATTGTCTGCGTCGTAGCTAACGACAACTAAGTCTGGCTGCTTTGCAACAATGGCCTCGACATTTGGCGTGAAGCCAGATAGGTCAGAAATCGGTGCTTCTGCTGGGTAGGTTGACTGATCATCAACAGCGATGACTTGCTGCCCAGCCCCGATAGCAAACAAAATTTCAGTTGCAGTCGGGGAGAGCGAAATGATGGCATCAGGTTGCTCAGCGATGACTACATCAGTTCCGTTGTTGTTGATAGTTACCGGAAAATTCGCTGCCATCGGACTTGCTGATGTGGATGCTTCCGTTTGAGTTGAACCGCCACACGCAGCAAGTAAAAAGATACTTAGTGCAACGGCCACTGTTTTGGTTAAATTTTTTAACCGATTAGACATTTTGTCTCCTAATGTGGCCGAAGAAAAACTCGGCGAACACCAAAGGAGTGCATCGACGAACTCTTCCTCGAGAGTTTTTAACGAATGCAGTAACAGGCGACCTGGCTCATGGTTTCCAAAAATTTTGGTACCAAATTACAGTTGCGGGACAGCGCCGGGATTTCACCGGACTTCGCTGGTAATGCAGTTATGCAAACGTAGCACAGCAGCTAATTAAAAATTGATAAGGGTAGAAGATTTACCAAATTGGACGATCTTCAGGCGAAACAGTCAGTCGAGGGTCGGTAGCGATAACACCAGCAAGTGCCCGATCTATCGCTGACAAGACATCTGTCGATAACTTAACTCCACTTGCTTTGGCAGCTTCGGTGATTTGTTCTGGTTTAGATGCTCCAACAATGGCACTGGCCACGTTTTTGTTCTGAAGGACCCAAGCAACTGCCAGCTGCGCCATGGTCAGATCAAGTTCTTTAGCAATAGGTTTCAAGTTTTGTACGGCAGTCAAAATGTCATCTTTTAAGAATCTGTCGGTAACAGAACCACCTTCACTAGAAGTCGCTCGACTATCAGCTGGTGGTGGTTGACCAGGTAAATATTTGCCAGTTAGTACACCTTGCGCAATAGGTGACCAAACTATGTGACTGATTCCATTTTCCCGGCACAGTGGATCGACTTCAGATTCAATTACCCGCCACAACATTGAATATTGTGGCTGACTGGAAATGAATTTAGTTAACCCAAGTTCTTTAGCAATTTTTATTGCCTGCGTAATTTGGCTGGCATTCCATTCTGAGAAACCGATGTAAAGTACTTTTCCTTGCCGGACTAAATCATCAAACGCAATAAGCGTTTCTTCAAGTGGAGTAGTTACATCGAATCTGTGCGCTTGATAAAGGTCTATGTAGTCGGTGCCAAGTCGTTTTAGTGATGCGTTACAAGACTCCATGATGTGTTTGCGAGATAAGCCACAATCGTTATGGCCCCGAGGTCCTGTGGGCCAGTAAACCTTAGTGAAAATTTCAAGTGACTCTCGTCGCTGACCTTTTAAGGCTCGGCCCAGAACTTCTTCGGCGGCCGTATTTGCATAAACATCTGCAGTATCGAAAGTTGAAATCCCGGCATCAAGTGCTGCCTGAACACAAGCAATTGCCGTATCTTCAGCTACTTGTGAAGCATGAGTTATCCAGTTGCCGTATGAAATTTCTGAAACTAGTAGTCCACTATTTCCTAAGTAACGAAATTCCATTTTTTCTCCTAGTTACTTATTTTTCTGCGCGATGGGTTTACCACCGGGACGAACGCGGGGCGGTGGAATTCGAAATTTTCTTATTTGCAATGCCCGCAGCACACCGTATGAAACTGCACCTCTGCGATCTGCCTTTTCTGGAAATTCTTTACGCAAGGTTCGCGCTAGTAATAAGCCGACAATGGTGGTGTCAATTAAGACAAGTAGTAGGACCGCAGTCCAAGCAAAAACTACAACTGCCTGAAGTTGAGCGTTATTAATCAGACCCAGAGCTAGAACTAAAAATGCTACGACAACAAAAACTTCGCCAACTGTGCGTCGCGAATCGATGTAATCGCGAACTCGGGCTTTCACTGGCCCAGCATCACGTCGCGGGAAGTATCTTGGGTCACCAGCAGCTAAACCAGCTCGAGCCTGTGCACGCATTTCTCTTGCGCGTTCACGAGCAGCACGCTTAGCTTCCTTTGTTCCGCGCTTCGCACTAAAACCTTGTTTTCGCTGCGCTTCAACTTCCTTGCGCTTTGGAGTCGGACGGCCCTTACCGGAACTAGATTTGTCACTGGTACTCATAGTGATTAATGCTAACCTGCCCCACATGAGGATTTTGGTCAGCCCAGATTGCTTCACTGGAACTTTGACTTCAGCGCAGGCAGCAACATCGATTGCTCAGGGATGGCATGAAATTTACCCCGAAGATCAAGTCGACATCGCGCCTCTATCTGATGGCGGACCAGGGTTCGTATCAGCCATAGCAACTGCGCTGGGCGCAACGGAAGTTCCACTCGTAGTAACCGGACCGCTCGGCGAGAAAGTTTTAGCCCAGTATGCATTACTTGAAAATCAGGCTTGGATCGAATCTGCTCAAGCTTGTGGCTTGCATTTAATTCCAAAAGCTCAACGAGATCCGCAATTCACCACCACATACGGAGTCGGTGAATTAATCATGGCAGCTATCGAATCTGGCGCCACTGAAATAACAATTGGTCTTGGCGGTAGCGGCACCAATGATGGTGGCGCTGGGATGTTGGCTGCACTCGGCGCGATTGCCGATGCACCTTTAGCAACGGGTGGAGCCGCACTTTCTACGGTGACAACAATCGATTTAACCAAAGCACTCTCAGCAGTGGCTGGTGTTAAATTGATCTGCGCAAGCGATGTTGATAATCCATTACTTGGCCTTCGTGGAGCCACCAATGTTTTTGGCAAACAAAAAGGTGCAACCGAAGAAAGCATTATGCGGCTTGAAGGTGCTTTAGAAAATTTTGCACAAGTTTGTGGAGTAAGAAGTGATGGTAAAAATCCAGCAGTTGCTTTAGGTGCTGGCGCGGCTGGCGGGCTGGGCTACGGCCTATTACTAATCGGTGCCCAAAGAGTTGCTGGCATTGAAACAGTTATGCAGATCGTTTCACTCGACGAAAAAATCTCAATTGCTGACTTGATAATTACGGGCGAGGGCTGCCTGGATGATCAAAGTCTCCAAGGCAAAGTCGCAATCGGAGTTGCCGCTCACTGTGTTACAGCAAGTAAGCCATGTGTGGTTATTGCTGGTGAAGTTAGATTAGGTAAGCGCGAGTACCTTTCAGCTGGTATCGATGCTGCTTATTCAATGTCAGAGATCGCCGGCAAAGAGCATTCAATGGGGAATGCTGCGCAAGTAATCAGGGAAGTAGCCAGTCGGGTAGCCAAAACTTGGGGTCGCCGAGAATAAGTTGTGATCGGGCTAAATCAAGTTAAAATCAAGGGAATACTTGTTGAACCATTCGGGTTGCAATAAGTAACAAATTTTCCGAGCAGGAGTGTCATGACAACGGAAGCAACCCAGAGTTCGTCAGTAGTCCTTACTGATGTCGCAGCGAACAAAGTTCGCGCATTACTTGACCAAGAAGGTCGCGACGACTTAAATCTTCGAATTGCAGTACAACCGGGTGGTTGCTCTGGACTTCGTTATCAACTTTTCTTTGATGACCGCAATCTAGATGGTGATGTGCGCCAAGAAATTAGCGGAGTTGGCGTTGTTGTCGATCGAATGAGCGTTCCGTACCTTGGTGGTGCCGTGATCGATTTTGTTGACACAATCGAAAAACAAGGCTTTACCATCGATAATCCAAATGCCACTGGTTCATGTGCCTGTGGCGATTCTTTCCACTAAATCGAATTAGAAAAAATCCCGTAGTCGCCTGCCGACTGCGGGATTCTTTCGTTAGAGTCGTTACTTGTGCGAGTAGGTATCACAGGTTCAGTAGCTACTGACCACTTGATGACATTTCCGGGTAAATTCAATGACTCGCTGATGGCTGATCAGCTACATAATGTTTCGCTATCTTTTTTAGTTGATGACTTACAAATTCGCCGAGGCGGAGTAGCAGCGAACATTTGTTTTGGCATGGGCACATTAGGCCAGCAACCTTATTTAATTGCTGCAGTTGGCCATGATTTTGATGGTTACCGTGACTGGCTTCAAAATGTTGGTGTTAAGTGCGAGCATGTCCATACTTCAAAAACAGCTCATACTGCTCGTTTTATGTGCACTACAGATCAAGAGCAAAATCAGATTGCTTCGTTTTATCCAGGTGCAATGTCTGAATCAAATCAAATTGATATTGAGAGTATTTCTAACAAAGTTGGCGGTCTGGACCTGGTCTTAATTGGCGCTGATGATCCGTCGGCAATGATCAAACACGTTAAAGCATGTAAAGCAGCCGGTATTTCTTTTATCAGTGATCCGTCACAGCAACTTCCACGATTAAGCGGACAAGACACCGTTGAGATTGTTGATGGAGCTAATTATCTTTTCAACAATGAGTACGAATCTAAGTTGATTCAAGAGCGAACTGGCTGGAATGAAAGTCAAGTACTTGATCATGTTGGAATCAGAGTTACGACTCTTGGCAAAAACGGCGTGCATATCCAATCTAAAGATGGAATTGATCTGAGAGTTCCGGTTGCCCAAGAAAAGCAAATTAAAGATCCAACAGGTGTTGGCGACGCTTTTCGAGCTGGGTTTATTACTGGCTTGAGTTGGGGGCTAGGACTTGAACGGTGTGCGCAAGTTGGCGCGTTACTCGCTACCTACGTGATCGAGACTGTGGGCACACAAGAGTTTCATTTAGAAAAAACAGTTTTTATCGAACGACTTGCCGCAGCTTATGGATCAGCGGCGGCAGATGAAGTGAAGACTCACTTATTGGCATGAAAACTGGAAACTTTGACTTTCCAGATCTGGCAACAGTGCCAGAAGATGTCGAGTTAGTTGCCGTTGGTCAAACGGATATAACTGGTGAACCAATTTACTTAACTCCAGGTGGTAACTGGCCAAAACTAATTGCTGATGGCAGCACTTGGAATTCTGAGGTTTTGATTTGGGCATATAAAAATGGTTATTTTCCAATGCCCTTAGATGCAAAAGAAAGCCCTTTAGTAATTAGCTGGTGGTCACCAAATCCGCGAGGCGTTTTAGATCCAGCAAAAATCAAAATTTCGAATTCGCTAAAAAAATCAATCAAGAAATTCAGCTTTACTGTGAATCAAGATTTCGAGTTTGTCATTCGCAATTGTGGATCACCTACGCGGCCTTCAGGGTGGATTACCGAACAGGTCATTGTGGCCTACCTGGAATTACACAACTTGGGATTTGCTCACTCAATTGAAGTTCGAAATTTAAGGGGCCAAATAGTCGGTGGCTTATACGGGGTAGAAGTTGGCGGACTTTTTGCCGGTGAATCCATGTTTCATAATGTGACTGACGCCTCTAAAGCTGCGTTAGTTTTTCTAGCCCAGCAACTAAACGATGGGGACGGTCGGCTAATTGATTGCCAATGGCAAACTGACCACCTAGCCACTCTTGGTGTAAAGGAAATAAGTCGGACTTCCTATGTGGCGCAACTAACAAAATTGCTTCAAATCGAGCCCAGATTTTCGAGGTATTCGCAGTCCTGACAGTCGCCCTAGGTACCCTGGCAAACGCATAGTTTAAATGGGTTTGCGCTAGTCTGAAGAGGTAAAGTCCAATATTTCAGAGGGTTTTGACCAAGTGAAGAAACAGGTAGATAGCAAAGTGCAACGTAAACGTCTCGGTTTTGGTTTATCGGTGTTAATCAGTTCACTACTTCTTTCTAGTTGCGCGAGTGACACTGAAATGGGTCGCTTAGGTATGCCAGAACCTGCTACCGAAGAAGCACCTCGAATTTTATCTTTATGGCAAGGTTCATGGATTGCCGCGATACTCGTTGGCTTACTTGTTTGGGGCTTACTGATTTGGGCAATTATTTTTTATCGCCGCAAAAAAGGCGATGGCTTGCCAGAGCAAACTAAGTACCACATTCCGTTAGAAATTATGTACACGGTTATCCCGTTAATTATGATTTTGGCACTTTTCTGGTTCACTGCTCGCGATCAAAAAATATTGACTGAAAATCCAGGCGATCAAAAACACAGCGTAAATGTTGTTGGCTGGCGCTGGTCTTGGGCTTTCAATTATTTAGAAGCTGGCGCCTACGATGTCGGTACTCCAGGAGAGCGTCCAGTACTTTGGTTACCAGTTGATGAAAAAGTTAAGTTTTCTTTAACTTCGCCAGATGTTATTCACTCATTCTGGATTCCAGCATTCTTAACCAAGATGGATTTAATTCCAGGACGAACTAATGAATTCACTGTTACTCCAAACAAACTCGGAGTCTTTCCAGGTAAGTGTGCTGAATTATGTGGCGTCGATCATGCCCGAATGATTTTCGACGTGAAAGTTGTAACGCGCGCTGAATTTGATGCGCACATCGCGGAATTAAAAGCAAAAGGCCAGTCCGGAATACTCGATACTGGCCGAGCTGTTGATGCAGGAGTAGGAGAGTAATTATGGCCCTTCTCGATAAACCAGTTACAGCAACTGGTCCGAGTCGACCAAGTACTAAAGGTCGCACAGTTATTAAGTGGATTACCTCTACTGATCACAAGGTGATCGGTAATTTGTACATGATTACCTCGTTTATTTTCTTTGTGCTAGCTGGAGCGATGGCGCTCGGTATTCGTGCTGAGTTAGCTTCACCAGGTTTACAGTTCTTCAGTAACGAGCAGTACAACCAATTGTTCACAATGCACGGCACCCTGATGCTCTTCTTATTCGCAACTGCGTTATTTGCTGGTTTTGCAAACGCAATCATGCCGCTGCAAATCGGATCACCAGACGTATCCTTCCCGCGGTTAAACATGATCAGCTACTGGCTGTACTTCTTCGGCGGCATGATCGTAATGTTGGGCTTTTTGACCCCAGGCGGCGCAGCAGGTTTTGGTTGGTTTGCATATGCACCGTTATCAAACGTAGTTAACTCACCGAACATTGGTTCTGATCTTTGGATTATGGGTCTGACTATGTCTGGCATGGCTTCGATTTTGGGTGCAGTGAACTTCATCACGACAATTTTCACAATGCGCGCACCAGGTATGACCATGTTCCGTATGCCGCTATTTACTTGGAACGTTTTAGTTACAAGTATTTTGGTTTTGATGGCGTTCCCAGTTCTAGCTGCTGCGATGTTGATGCTTGAAAGTGATCGTAAATTTGGTACACAAGTATTCGCCGCAGAAAACGGTGGCGCAATACTTTGGCAACATTTGTTCTGGTTCTTTGGTCACCCTGAGGTTTACATTCTGGCGCTACCGTTCTTTGGTATAGCGTCAGAAATTTTGCCAGTTTTTAGCCGCAAACCGATTTTTGGTTATAAAGGCTTGGTCTACGCAACAATTGCGATTGCTGCGCTGTCTGTTTCAGTTTGGGCACACCACATGTATGTAACTGGAGCCGTGAGTTTGCCATTCTTTTCATTCATGACGATGCTGATTGCGGTGCCGACCGGCGTTAAATTCTTTAACTGGATTGGCACAATGTGGCGAGGCTCAGTCACATTTGAATCACCGATGCTTTGGATCATCGGCTTCCTAGCCACATTCTTATTCGGTGGCTTAACCGGTATTTTGTTGGCCGCACCTCCGATTGACTTCCACGTCAGTGACACCTACTTCGTAGTAGCGCACTTCCACTACGTGCTATTTGGCACCGTGGTGTTTGCGATGTTCGCTGGCTTCTATTTCTGGTGGCCAAAATTTACTGGCCGCATGATGGACGAGAAGTTAGCTAAGTTGCACTTCTGGCTTGTTTTCTTTGGCTTCCATTTAACATTCCTAGTTCAACACTGGTTGGGTGCCGAAGGCATGCCTCGTCGCTACTCAGATTATTTAGCCAGCGATGGCTTCACCACGTTAAACATCGTTTCAACTATTGGTTCGATCGTTTTGGGTGCTTCAACATTCGTATTTTTCTGGAATGTTTACATCACCTACAAACGAGCACCGATGGTCAACCAAGACGATCCATGGGGCTGGGGTGCATCACTTGAGTGGGCAACTTCGTCACCACCGCCACGTCACAACTTCACTTCAATCCCACCGATTCGAAGTGAACGTCCAGCATTTGATTTACACCATGTTGAGCACACGGACTTAAGTCCAGAAGCACGTCAGGAAATTGCTGACTTTATTGCTGGGAAAGGTCGTTAAACCATGAAGTTTGGTGGAAAACTTTTTATTGCGTTCACAATTTTTTACGCAATTGTCACAGTTGTTTACTGGTACATGACCCAGGAAGTTATCGGCACAACAGTATTAGCGTTAACTGGCGGCTTATCGTTCTTAATCGGTTTTTATACGTTGTTCACTTCTAATCGAGTTGGAACATTGCCCGAGGATGTTGAATATGCTCGGATTTCAGATATCGATTCTGATTACGGCTTTTTCTCACCGCATTCCTGGACTCCACTGGCCATTGGTTTTGCAACGTTTATTTTCGTACTTGGATTCGTATTCGCTCGTTGGTTAATGGTTCTTGGCACCATGGCGATAATTGCCGCAGTCGCTGCATTGCTTTTCGAGTACTACCGCGGTGAATTCGTTAAGTAATTTTTCTTATGGCCGGTGATAAAAGAGTTCGGCTAGCATTTGCAAACCTGGCTGGGCAAGGTGCCGGAACTGTCTCAAAAGTTCTCAAACGTGGCCGAGGTGAAACAATTAAGGGCCGAGTCATCTTGGCCATTGATAAAGACGCGATCAAGAAATTAGCTGCCAGGCGCGACATAGTAATTGTCAGTGGCACCAATGGTAAAACAACGACGACTGCTAACTTAGCCAGAATTTTAGAAGTTGGTACTGGAGAAAAAGTTAATACCAGTGAAACCGGTGCAAATATGGCAGCCGGCATCGCTGCCGCTTTGGCGCAAAAGCCTAAACATCGCTTTGTAGTACTTGAGTGCGACGAACTTTATCTACCAACAATGTATGAATTACTTGCACCAAAAGTGATTGTGCTTTTGAATCTTTCGCGCGATCAGTTACATCGAACGGGCGAAGTTCGTAAAGTGGCAAATTTATGGCATAACACTTTTACCAAAGACGATGTGACCATAATTATTGATCGGGATGATCCGTTTTTAGAGTACGCGGCTGCAAATGCTGGTCACGTTATTCGAGTTACTTTTGGGGGACGACGACATCCGGATGCCGCCACCTGTCCAAATTGTGCAAAAATACTCGACTGGTCCCTTGGCGACTATAGATGTAGTTGTGGCCTAGGAAGTGCTTTAGCTCAAGTGCGAGCAAACAAAAGTTTTTCTGGGCCAGCAAGAAATGCCCTACTTGCCGTAGAAGCTGCTCGGTTGATGGGCGCAACCGTGCCAATTGAACTTCAAGAAGAGTTAACTACTAATCCGCCAGATCGCGTTGATGTATTTACCGTTGCGCAAAGACATGTTCCGACTAGGTTGGCAAAGAATCCCGAAAGCTGGCGCGAAAGTTTAGCCTCGTTAACTTGCTCCAACATTATTTTGTCACTCAATGCCCGGGGTATTGATGGCCGAGATACTTCATGGCTTTGGGACATAGATTTTTCTGCCCTCCAGGATCGGAAAGTTGTTTGTATTGGCGAACGTAAATTAGATATTGCCTATCGACTTAAAGTTCAAGGTATAGATGTACAGATTGCAGATAGTTTTGCCATGGCTGTTCAAGCGCTGCCGCAAGGAACAATAGAAGCAATAGCTAGTTACACGGCATTTGCTGACTTAACTGCTGCGCAAAAAGGTATTCATACCAAGGGAGTCGGTCGGTGACTTTAACTATCGTTCGGCTCTATCACGACTTGCTTGGCACATACGGCGATCAAGGTAATGCTGAAGTTTTAATTCATCGTGCCAAGGCGCGCCAAATAGACACTGAATTAATTGAAGTTACTCCTGGCATGGCTATTCCACAAAGTGGCAACATTTATTTACTCGGCGGTGGCGAAGATGGCCCGCAAACAGTAAGTCTTGAGCTCATGGCAAAAGATGGCGGATTAACAGCAGCAGTTAATAACGGTGCAACGGTATTCGCGGTATGTGCAGGTTTCCAGGTAATTGGCACATCGCTTCCTGGGCCTGATGGATTAATTATCGATGGACTTGGTTTAGTGGATGCCCACACCTCAGTGAATGCTGCGCCTAGAAGCGTAGGCGAGTTAGTTGTTGAGCCAACTAAAAATGACTTGCCAATCTTGACTGGTTTTGAAAACCATCAAGGACTGACCAATTTAGGTGAGGGGGTAGTCCCACTTGGCAAAGTAATCAGCGGAATAGGTAATGGCTTTGATCGCACCGAAGGTGTTTGGCACGGGAACGTGATCGGCACCTACATGCACGGACCGGCACTAGCCCGAAATCCACAACTCGCTGATGCAATTTTGGAATCGGCTACGGGCTTAAAACTAGAAAAATTCGACGATGATTTTGCAAATGCGTTAGCTGCCGAACGCAGAAGTGCACTTTTAAAGAACGGTTAGTTTTTTCTTAAAGTCCAGAAACTGTAAGTCACAATTGCGAGTGCGATCGAATTAATCTTCTCAGGGTTACTTGGCGATAGTAAGTTGAGCCAAAAACCGATAAATCCAAGTCCGATAAAAATGTTTATTAGCCACTTTGATTTGAGTTCTTGCCCATTTAAAAGACGATGAAAAATTTTAAACTGAAATAGCAGCCAAAAAGTTTGGAATAAATAGACCACCCGAATCGCAGTTGGAAAACTTTCAAATTGCCCGCCTGCTGCAAGGGGTAGCGCAATTTCAAGATTTGCAACCACGGCTAAATTCAGCAGGATTCCCCAACTTAGGGCAAAGTAAGTAGATATCTTTAAGCCTTTAGTCATGGCCTCAATTATATGTTGGGATAAATAAAAAGCCCCAGTTTTTAAACTGGGGCTTTTTAGAAATTGGCTAGTGCGAGAGCTCTTTAACTTGACCTTGAGCTTGCGCTAATTCATGTTCTGCATGGTGCGCTGCAGCTTCTAGTTCAGCAGCAGTTGGCCGTGCAATATTCTCGTCGTAGTACCACTTAGAGATACGTGCTTGTAGACGTGCTTTGCGACCTTTTGGATTGCGAACACCATTTGCATCAACCGCTGCATCTAGTTGCAGTGGCTTGTAATCCTGCTTAGCAAGAAGTACCGCTTTTTCTGCATCTGATACTGGCTTGTGAATTTCAATAAACTCACCATGTGGCAAACGAAGGATTTGACCTGTTTCGTAACCATGGAGAAGCTTCTCGCGATCCCGACGTTGTAACCCAAGGCAAATTCGCTTGGTTACTTTGAACGCAATAACTGGAACTACGAAGATACCAATTCGGAATGTCCAAGTAATTGCGTTAATCGATAAATCGAATGCGGTAGCAATTACGTCATTTCCGCCTGAAATCCAGAGCATCAAGTAGAAACTAATTGCCATCACGCCAAGACCGGTACGCGTTGGTGCATTACGTGGACGATCTAGTAAGTGGTGTTCACGCTTATCGCCAGTGGCCCAAGCTTCGATCCATGGATATAGACCAAGGGCAGTGAACATAATTCCTGGAATCACAAGAGCCGGCACGATTAAGTTCCAACTAAATGTGTAGCCCAGAATGTTTGTTTCCCAGTTAGGCATAATTCGAACTGCACCGTCCAGCCAACCGATGTACCAGTCTGGCTGAGAACCTGCAGTTACTTGCGAAGGTGTGTATGGCCCGTATAGCCATACTGGGTTAATCGTGACCAGTGCTGAAATTAAGGTAATCACACCAAACACGATGAAGAAGAAGCCACCAGCTTTAGCAATGTAGATCGGATACAAGCGGTAACCAACTACGTTACTTTCGGTACGACCTTGTCCGGGGAATTGGGTGTGCTTTTGGTAGAACACCATGATTAAGTGAACGGTCACCAATGCCAACAAAATACCTGGCACGATCAAAATATGAATTGCATATAACCTGGCAACCCAGTCAGTTCCCGGAAATTCGCCACCGAAAATAAACATGGCTAAGTAAGAACCAACAAGTGGTACTGCCTGAATAATACCTTCAGCAATTCGTAAACCAGTTCCAGAAAGTAAGTCATCTGGAAGTGAGTAACCTGCGAAACCTTCCAAGATTCCAAGAACTAAAAGGAAAGTTCCAATCACCCAGTTAATTTCGCGTGGCTTACGGAATGCACCAGTAAAGAAAATGCGCATTACGTGCACTGACATAGCTGCAATGAAAAACAGTGCAGCCCAGTGGTGGATCTGACGCATCAATAAGCCGCCACGAACATCGAATGAAATTTCAAGAGTCGAAGCGAACGCTTCAGACATCTTTACACCTTTTAATGGAACGTATGAACCGTTGTAAACAACTTCGATCATGGACGGCTTAAACCAAAGAGTTAAGTAAGTTCCCGAAAGAAGCAGAATGATAAAACTATAAAGTGCAATTTCACCGAGCATAAATGACCAGTGATCAGGGAAAACTTTATTAAGGATGCGCTTGGTGAAGTTAGCCGAAGCTAAACGGTCATCAACGTAACCAGCAACGCCACCAACTACCGATTTACCCGATGCATCAATTGCCGAGTTTGGTTTCGTCGTGCTCATCCACGCTCCCAGAAGCTAGGTCCCACTGGCTCTTGGAAACCGGACTTGGCGACCAAATAGCCTTCGCTGTCTACAGTAATAGGAAGTTGCGGCATCCGCCTGGCGGCCGGACCAAAGACCACATTGCCAGAGTCAGACAGGTCAAAAGTTGACTGGTGACATGGGCAAAGCAGGTGATGGGTGCGCTGTTGGTATAGCGAAGTCGGACAGCCCACGTGAGTGCAAATCTTTGAGAACGCCAGAATGCCTTGGTAATCCCAACCCTCGCCCTGTTGCGAGACTATGTCGGCTGGATCCATCCGGACCAGGATGATCGAAGCTTTACCGCGTTGGTTTAATGTGCCTTCTTCATGCTCGATTTCTTTGAGGTTTTCTGGAACTGCATTGATCAGTGTGCCAACCGGGATATCTTCAGCTTTAATTTTTCGGTAAGTCGGATCGGTCACGACGTGAATGTCTTTAGCCCAAATTGTTTCGCGCAATTTGGTGCCGGGTAGGGGACCTAAGTCGCGCAAGAAAACAATGAATGGAAGCGGAAAAACGCTAAGCGCACCGAGCAGAGTACGGCGGATTATTTTGCGCTGACCAATTCCAGATTCAGCAGCACCACGCTTATAAATTTCAACAACTTCAGCACGGTCAGCCGCACTTGAAGTTAACGGGTGGCGCTCTTGCACAATTTCGTCATCTGGCATTAATTTCTTAGCCCAATGAATTGCACCAGCACCGATTAAGAATGTGCCAAGACCAAAAAAGAATCCAACGCCAACATGGTTGCCATTAACTAGTCCAATAATTGGCAGATTTATTCTGGATTGATTCGGGATTGCAATGTAAGCAACGATTGAACTCAAAATCGAAACTGCTGCCAAACCAAACATGGTGGCAACCTGAATCTCAGCACGCTTAGCAGCTTTTGGATCTATGTCAGCACGTCGTAATTGATGCTCACCCATTGGGAAAACTGGAACACCACTAACTACATCCACACCATCTTTAGCGCCGTACGGTTCAAGCCCGTTGTTATCGTGACTCATTTAGCTTTTGCTCCGATCCAAACGGCAACAGCAAGAAGTGCGCTAAGTCCGGCTACCCAGACAAATAGACCTTCAGTTACAGGACCTAGACGACCAAGTGACCCACCGCCTGGGTTTTCATTTTTTTGTAATTCTTGAATGTAAGCGATGATGGCTTGCTTATCTTCAAGAGGCAATGTCGTATCAGAGAAAACCGGCATAGCTTGTGGGCCAGAAACCATTGCTTCGTAAATTTCTTTTGCATCAGAATTCATCAAAGTTGGTGCAACTCGACCATTGGAGAGAGCACCACCACGGCCTGAAGCACTATGGCACTGGGCACAGTTAGTTCTAAACAATTCGCCACCCAGAGCAATTTCGGCATCTGAAGTATCTAACATTTCTGCAGTTGGGATAGCAGGTCCTGGACCAAGTGTTGCTATGTATGCAGCAAGTGCAGCAATTTCGGTTTCGTTATAGACAACTTTTTTAACCGGAGCTTGTACACCAGGCGCAGCCATTGGCATCCGGCCTGTGCTCACCTGAAAATCAACTGATGCTGCGCCAACACCGATTAATGAGGGACCATCGCTAGTACCTTGCGCAGCTAAACCATGGCAAGAAGAACAACCCTCTAAATAAAGTGCTTTTCCTTCTTCAACCTGTGTTTGCGAAACAGTAATCGTCTTTGGTTTGGTGCTCGAATCAACGGCTGCGTAAGCCACACCCATCGTTCCGAGAGCAACACCGAGCACAGTTGCCATTACTGCTGGATGTCTACGATTTATCGCCACTAGCTTTTCCTCGTCTGCTTTTGTCTAAACTTTTCGGTTTTATTGAATTAGGTAAATAACCGCGAACAAACCAATCCACACAACATCAACGAAGTGCCAGTAGTAAGAAACGACAATCGCTGATGTGGCTTGTCCATGCGTGAAATGTTTTGTTGCGTACGTACGAAGTAACACGAAAATAAATGCGATTAAGCCGCCGGTCACGTGCAAGCCGTGGAATCCAGTGGTCAAGTAGAAAGCCGAACCGTAAGCCGAAGATGAAAGCGTTAGACCTTCGTGAACGAGTTCGATGTATTCATAGATCTGACCAGCTACGAAGTAAGTGCCCATTAATAATGTGATCACGAACCACTTGCGTAATTTGGCTACGTCACCGCGTTCCGCAGCGAAAACACCGAGCTGACAAGTAACTGAAGATAGAACCAAAACCGTTGTGTTAAATGCTGAAAGCGGGAGGTTTAATTTTTCGACTTCTTCAGCCCAAAGTTCTAAATTCACTGCCCGCAATGTGAAATACATCGCGAATAGCGCAGAGAAAAACATCAATTCACTGGAAAGCCAGACAATTGTGCCGACCGAAACCATGTTCGGACGCTCTGCGGAGGATGGGACTCTGACGGCTGAACTTGTACTCACAAACCCGAGTTTACTTGAAGATTTAAGGCCTTTCTGAGCAGGGACCGCAATTGGCGATGTCTCGTACCTCACAAAAGTTGGCTAATTTTGTTCAAATTTTTAACCCAAATTCTTGGCCGAATGGGTCTGGATTCAAGCCCCATACCAGGCAGAAATTTCGTAGCCGACAGCGGTCAGATACGCTTATTGCGTGAGTCAACCAGGTAAAACACTCAGGGTTTTGGTCTATAGCGATAACGCGAAAGTGCGCACCACCGTGAAGACCTCGATAGGTAAGCGTCCAGCAGAAGACATCAGTGATGTCGAGATTTATGACGTTGCCACTGAACCAGCGTTGATCAAGGTAATGGACACTAGGCAATTCGATCTCGTCATTCTTGACGGTGAAGCTGCACCTGCCGGTGGTCTTGGTGTTTGTCGCCAACTCAAGGATGAAATTTTTAATTGTCCACCAATACTGGTTTTGGTAGCTCGGGCTGATGATCGTTGGCTGGCTACCTGGTCGCGGGCAGATGCAATTGTGGCTCACCCAATTGACCCACGCGCATTAGTAAATGCAGTGATTGGTTTAATCAGACCTTCGAGTAGTTCACCGAAAACTGCAATCGCTAATTAGCGGTTACCCAGCAAAGGGCATAGTTTGATCGATTTAACTTGGAAAGACATTCTCGGCATTCTTTCGCGCGGTCAAGATCTTTCTCACGACCAGGCTGCTTGGGCGATGGAAGATTTGATGTCTGGCAACGCTACAGATTCGCAGATTTCAGCTTTTGCTATGGGCTTGCGAGTTAAAGGTGAGACTGCCACTGAAATAACTGGCTTAGTTGAAACCATGATGAAGTACGCAATTCAAGTAAGCCTTGATCGTTTTGCGGTTGATGTAGTTGGTACTGGCGGCGATGGTTCGCATTCAGTAAACATTTCAACAATGGCAGCAATCACAGTTGCTGGCTGTGGAGTTCCAGTTTTAAAGCATGGCAATCGAGCAGTTTCCTCGAAATCAGGAACTGCAGATGTTCTCGAAGCACTCGGCGTAGCCATAAATATGCCGCCGATTTTAGTTTCATCTTCGGTGGCAGAAGCTGGTATTGGATTTTGTTTAGCACCAGCACATCATCCGGCAATGCGATACGCAGCAAATGTTCGAAAAGAACTTGGCGTTCCGACAGTTTTTAATGTCCTTGGACCATTAGCTAATCCAGGACAACCACAAGCCGCTTTGATTGGAGTTGCTGATGCCAGACTTGCGCCAACGCTAGCCCAAGTTCAACTACAACGCGGTAAATCTTCAATCTTGGTTCGAAGTGAAGATGGTTTTGATGAAATCACTACGACTGGGCCTACACGTGCTTGGGATGTGACAAGTGGAACCATTCGTGAAGAAGTTTTGGTGCCAAGTTCATTTGGCTTAAACACTTCGTCAATTGAGCAACTGCGTGGAGCCGATGCCAAGTACAACGCCCAAGTAGCTCGAGCAATTTTTGCTGGTCGCAGTGATGGAAATCTTGGTGCAATTCGAGACGTAGTTGCACTCAATGCTGCTGCAGCACTTGTTGCCTACGACAGCGCAGTTGGTAAATTCCAATACGGTAATCCCAGCGAATCTCTAACGGCTCGAATTAATCGCTCACTCCCTGTGGCGTTTGGCGCCTTATCAAGTGGCGCTGCTGGTTCAGTGCTCGATGTCTGGATTTCGGTTAGCCAACGGTTTGCCCTAAAAGCCTAATTTCTTGGGATAAAAACCTGTCAGTTCTCACCCTGACAGTTTAAAAAACCTGTCAGTTCTCACCCTGACAGTTTAAAAAACCTGTCAGTTCTCACATCTAACCTGAACACTATGTTGATTGATTGCAATAGTTGCGTAATGAAAGACATCGCCTGCAGTGACTGCGTAGTCACCATGCTGCTCGGTCCCGTACCTGACTCAATTGATGACCACAAAGATGCACTAACTGTTCTGGCCAAGGCCGGAATTGTTGCGCCACTTAGGTTAATCAAAGGCGCTGGTGAAAATCCGCAAGCACCTGCGGCTGCCAGTAACCTATGACACGTGACTAAGACACTATTCATTACAAATGATTTTCCGCCCAGACCTGGCGGAATCCAGACTTTTGTTTATGAAATAGTCCGGAGGTTTGAGCCGTCCCAAGTATCGGTTCTAACTTCAAGTTGGGCTGGCGATGCACAGTTTGATGCATTGCATGATTTTGAAGTGGTTCGCGCCAAAACTCAGATGCTATTGCCGACTAAAAAAACTTTTGCTTTAGCTAAAGAGATCATTGAGCGAAATCAAATTGAACAAGTTATTTTTGGCGCCTCAGCACCGCTTGGCTTACTAGCCGGACCTTTACGAAAATTAGGGATAAAGAAAATAGTTGCATTCACGCATGGCCATGAAGTTGGCTGGGCTAAAACTCCAGTAACCAAACAACTTCTTCGCAAAATTTCGAATGAAGTTGATGTGCTTACTTATTTAACCGAATACACCAAAAATCAAATCTTAAAAGGTTTACCCAAATCTGCGGCAGCAAAGATGCACCAGCTCTTGCCTGCAGTAGATAGCCAACAGTTCAGTACTTCAAATAGAGATCAAGGAAATGAACTTAGAACTCAAATTGGCTTTGCTGATCGCCCAGTTATCGTAAGTGTCTCTAGATTGATGGCTCGAAAAGGTCATGATCAACTAATTAAAACTTTGCCCAAAGTCCAAGAGCAGATTCCAGGTGCGGCTTTAGTAATTGTGGGCGAGGGACCCTATAGAAATAAATTAGAAAAATTAGTTGGTCAGTTATCTCTTGAACAAGACGTGCACTTCACAGGAAAAGTACCATTTGCAGATTTACCAAAATGGTATGCCGTCGGAGATATTTTTGCGATGCCTTGTAGAACTCGAAGTGCCGGGTGGGATGTCGAAGGTCTTGGCATTGTTTACTTAGAAGCATCTGCGACTGGACTACCGGTTATTGCTGGAGATTCAGGTGGCGCTCCTGAGGCTGTGGAGTCGGACCAATCTGGATATGTTGTTTCAGGCACGAACCAAGACGAGCTAGTTAATCGCATTGTGCAGTTACTAGCCGATGCACAATTACGCGATCAGATGGGTCAATTTGGACGAAACTGGGTTCAAACTAATTGGACTTGGGAAAACACGTTTGCAAAACTAAACGCCTTAATTTCTCACTAAATCAGCAGCAGATTCATTTTTTTGGCTTTGCAAATTTTGCCATACTAAAAATGTTGCCGCTAACAATGTAGTTAATCTTAAAATTTGAATCAGTAAAGCCAATAATTCACCAGACATGTATGAGTAATAAAAAACTGGATAAATGAGTTGTCCAGCAAATGCACTGATCGCAATGAGCCAAAAGATTAAGTTAAATTTTTGAATAGTTGCCAGCGCACAAACAGCAAGAAGGCCAAAAAGCCAAACCATGTATTGGGGTGACAATACTCGACTGGTAACCATTGAAAGCATGACTAAATACAGCGCAATCAAACTTGGTTCAACTTTTTCGAGTTTGCCTTTAATTCGCCAGAAGATCACCTGGCCAATAAATACAAATCCAACAACAGTAATCAGCAATGAAACTAAATTGACTCCGGCAGCCAGAACTTCAACTGCGCCGTATCGAAATTCAAGTAGTAGTGGATCAGCAATTGCATTCCAAATCATAAAAGCTAGAGCGCCGAAAGACTCGATTTGCAAACCTCTTGATTGCTGTCCAACTAAAAACGAAAAACTATTTGGCCACCAGATTGTTAGCGCTAAGGCGAGCAAACCAAATGAAAGAGCAAACCACGCTAGGACAGATTTGAATCGACTTTTTGGGATTGCAATCAGTAGCAGGATTGGCCAGACTTTTAAAATCGCGCCAATTGCTACATTTACGCCAAAATACTTGTTGTTTTGAATAAAAACTAAAGCTAAGACAGCAAATAAAGTCGGAAATACATCAAATCGACCAAGCATTACTGGTCCCATGAAAATTGCAGTACTTACCCAGATCGCAGCGGGCAAATATTTTTTGTCGGGCCGACTTTGTCCAGCTTCGAGCAGAAAATAGAAAATTAGCGCATCCGCTGCAGTTGCCAAGAAAACAAAACCCACAGTTTGTGGAGCAATTAAGTAGCCGAATAAAAAAACCAAAGCGGCAAGTGGCGGGTATTGCCACATTGGGTCATTAATAGGGAAGTGGCCATCTTGAATGTTGCCAGCCCACCAGTCATACAACCGAACATCGGCAAATAGATTTGCACCTTCTGGGTAGGGAAGAATCTGAAACCCAGAAAGCAAAACCCACGCACGACTAGCCAGCCAGGCAGCAATTAGCCCAAGAAGTTTTGGATGCATTTATCCCTAGTTATAGAGATCTGCAATTTCTTTGGCGAAATCTGCAGTAACAATATGGCGACGGATACTCATCTTTGGTGTTAAGTAACCATTATCAATTGTTAGATCTAGCGGCAAAATTGTGAACTTCTTAATTGCTTCCGAAAGCGACACTGCTTCATTTGCTGTATTAATCGCAGATTGCACAATAGCCCGGACTTCAGGGTTATTCACCAATTTCTCAAGAGGTTCTTCGGCAATTCCATTTGCAGCCAAAATACCTGGAAGCGCTTCTTGGTCAAGTGTGACTAAGGCTGCAATGTATGCCTGACCGTCACCGACCACAACGCATTGACTAACGATTGGATGGGCTCGCAATCTATCTTCAAGTACCGCTGGGGCTACGTTCTTTCCACCGGCCGTTACAAGTAGTTCCTTCTTGCGACCGGTGATTCGAAGGAAGCCTTCGCTATCTAGTTCACCAATGTCGCCTGACTTAAACCAACCGTCTTCAGTGAAAACCTCTTTGGTAGCTAACTCGTTATTCCAGTAACCCTTGAATACGTGCGGTCCCTTGATTAAGACTTCACCATCATCGGCAATTTTTATTCCGGTACCAAACACTGGTTTACCAACACTGCCAATTTTTAGTGCAGTTGGGATGTTGAGGGTTGTACCAGCTGTGGTTTCCGTTAAGCCATAACCTTCTAACACGATTAGACCCAATCCACGGTAGAAATGTCCCAATCGAGTTCCAAGTGCCGCACCACCTGAAATTGCATGGGTCACTCGGCCACCCATTGCGGCACGTAATTTCGAATAAACCAACTTGTCGAATAATTTGTGTTTGATTGCTAGGCCAGCAGATGGTTTGCCGTGATCTAACGCTTGGCTATAGGCGATGGCAGTTGCAGCTGCTTTATCGAAAATTTTGCCTTTTACTGGGCTTGCTGCATGTGCCTTTGCACCAGCGCCATTGAATACCTTTTCAAATACTCGGGGCACTGCAAGCAAGAAACTTGGTTTGAATGATTCTAAATCTTTCAAAAGTGCTACTGGGTTTGGACAGTGACCAATGGTTACTTGACCTCGAATCATTGCAACTTGAATTAAGCGACCAAAAACGTGGGCAAGTGGAAGGAAAATTAAAGTTGATGCTTGCGGAGCCTTGAAAACCTCGGGGATACCCTCGACCAAGTTATCAACTTCAGCAAAAAGATTTGAATGGGTAAGCATGCAACCTTTTGGATTGCCAGTTGTACCACTGGTGTAAATAATTGTGGCCACATCTTGCGGAGTAGCATGCTGACGACGTTTTTCTAAATCTTCGTCAGAGACTTCAGAACCTTTGGCCGCAAGATCAGCGAAAACATTTTCAGCAAAAATGTAGCTACGAGTCATTTGCGGAACAGAAGCGGAAATTTCTTTAAATGCATAAGTTGTTCGGGTTGCTTCAAAAAATGTGGCAACAACATTTGAGTCGGACATAATCCACTTGACTTGCTCTGGTGAAGAAGTTTCATAGATTGGCACTGAAATTGCACCGGCATACCAAATAGCAAAGTCAGCTACGGTCCATTCGTAACGAGTGCGAGCAAAAATAGCTACTCGGTCACCAGTTTGAATTCCGTCTGCGATTAGTCCCTTTGCTATGCTGCGCACTAGATTGCGGAATTCAACCGAAGATACGTCTTTCCACTCAGTGCCCTCGGGTGTACGTGCGAGTACATGCTTTGGATAGACACTTGCACTCGTTTCAATAATGTCGGTGATGTTGCCACTAGTTGGCGGCGCCACCAGCGCTGGTACGTGCATTTCACGCATATCTAGAACCCTTTCCCAAGGTCAGTGCTGGACTTTCTATTAGGGGGAGATTATCGAAGGTCACCAGATATTTCTCGATAAGTTGAGTCGGATTGCCCAAAACCCAATAAATTCACTACCGTTAGTCCTGTGTCCGAAGGCGATAAGTTCTATAAATTCCTCAAAAATGTGGCCATTGGTCCTGCCCTCGACATTACTTTTCATCCATGGGTTGAGGGCCTGGAAAACATCCCTGATTCTGGCCCTGCATTAATTGCAAGTAACCATTTATCATTTTCGGATTCCATCTTTTTGCCGATCGCAGTTCCGCGAAAAATTACTTTCATGGCAAAAGCAGAATATTTCAACGGCACCGGACTCAAAGGTCGAGCAACTGCTGCATTCTTCAGAGGAGCAGGCCAGGTTCCGATTGACCGAACTGGTGGCAATGCAGCTACGGATGCAATTGCAACTGGCGTTCGGTTACTTAATGAAGGTCATCTTTTAGGTATTTATCCAGAAGGCACAAGATCTCCTGATGGACGTTTGTATCGAGGTAAAACTGGCGTTGCTCGCATGGCACTAGAAGCCAAAGTAAACGTAATTCCTGTAGCGATGATCAATACCGATAAAGTTCAGCCGATTGGTCGCAGTCGACCAAATTTCAACGTAGATGTTGGTTTAAGAATTGGTAAGCCGTTGGATTTTTCTCGTTATTACGGAATGGAAGAAGATCGATTCGTTCTGCGTTCCATTACTGATGAAATCATGTACAACCTGATGGAACTTGGCGGCCAAGAGTACGTTGATAAATACGCATCTCGTAAGCGCTAACTAGTGGCTAATCGAGTTACCTTTAGGTTGCTTAATTTTAGAAAGTAAATCTTCAAACCAATCTTGATCTGGATTAAAGGGTTTACCACCCGCAACTCTTGAAAATTCACAAGCCCGAATTACATTGCCGGCATTTTCGTCCATTCCAACTAACCCACTAACACCAGTTAGTGCGGCCTCAACTGCAACATGAGCACAATCTTGAATCAGTTGTTTGTCTTTTTCATTTGCCGGGGCAGATCTAGAGAAGTAACCACTTTTTTGGACTAAAACTTTTTCGGCACCGATCATGGGCGCAAATTGAGCAGCAAACCAAGCGCCCGGATTTATGCGATCAATTTTTACATGTCCGAAAGGATCAAGTGGGATTTCCTCGCCACGGCTTCGCATTTCTTCAACTATGGCGTCGACTCCGGCACCTTCGGAAAGAAATATATTCACGTTTCCAAGTGAATCCATTACACCGGATAACCGATTAGCTTCAGCTTCAATGTCAATTTCAAGTTCTGGAATGTAGACAGCATGTATTTCTCGTTGCGGCCTTGCAGCGCCAAATTCTGGCAACCATTCTTGGTCATCGAGTAACTTGCGATACGCGACCGCAGTAGCTGCAGTTAACCAACCACAATGTCGGCCCATCACTTCGTGCACGATAAGCATTTTTGGATTCGAAGTATGTTCGGATACGACATTGCTGAAATATTTTGCGCCTTCATCTGCAGCTGTCCAGGCACCTAAAGATTGAGCAATTGGGTAAACATCATTATCGATTGTTTTTGGTAGACCGACCACACCTAAGCCGTAGTTATTTTTGGCTAAGAAAGTGGCTAAGTCAGCAGCGGCAGTATTTGTGTCGTCGCCGCCAATTGTGTGTAAAACGTCGACTCCGTCTTTAACAAGTTGATCAGCTGCAACCTGCTGTGGATCTTGCCCTTCTTGAACTAATCCGCGCTTTACACAATCTGCAATGTTGGTTAACTTAACTCGACTATTACCAATCGGACTTCCACCTAGATCTTGCAGCAAATGTGCTTTTGCCCGAATTTCTGGGGTAACTGTTAAATAGTCACCTTTCAGTAAACCGTGATAACCATTTCGATAGGCGATAATTTCAACTTCTGGAGCTACTTGTGAATAGCGCTCAATGAGTGCGCCGACAGCAGAAGATAAGCAAGGGGCAAGGCCACCGGCGGTTAGCAGTGCAACTTTTTTAATAGCCATATCTCAAATCTACTCAGCGGACTAAATCATTTGCGTTTACCCAGTGCACCTACCAAACCGGTGCACCAACTATTCAAGCCAAGCGCTCGATTTAGTAATCCGGTGTTAGCCCGACTAACCTAGACCCGTGTCGCAAATTACCTGGCCCTTATTGCCTGCTGCTCAACAGCCGCAGTGGCCAGATAACGCTGCGCTTGAAAAAGCCCAAGAGATTTTGCGATCCCTACCACCTCTAGTTTTTGCTGGTGAGTGTGATGAACTCACTGAAAAATTAAGCGAAGCCGCAAATGGGGAAGCATTTGTCCTTATGGGCGGGGACTGCGCAGAGACTTTTGCCGCCAATACTGCCGACTCAATTCGGGCTAGATTAAAAACAGTTTTGCAGATGGCCATTGTCCTTACTTATGGCGCATCGCTTCCGGTTGTAAAGATCGGCCGCATTGCTGGCCAGTACGGAAAGCCACGTAGTGCAGATTTAGAAACAGTAAATGGGCAAAGTCTGCCTTCTTACCGTGGCGACGCCGTTAATGGACTTGAGTTCACGGAAGAAGCAAGAAAACCAGATCCGATGCGACTAGTTCAGACTTACCACGCAAGCGCCGCTGCGCTTAATTTGATTCGAGCCTTTACCCAAGGTGGTTACGCAGACTTACGTCAGGTTCATTCGTGGAATCAAGACTTTGTTAGTCAGTCTGCTCCTGGCAAACGGTATGAGCAAATGGCAGCTGAAATTGATCGCGCACTATCTTTTATGACTGCCTGCGGTGCAGATCCCGAAGAATTTCGTCGCGTAGATTTTTACGCCAGCCACGAAGCGCTTTTACTCGATTACGAAAAACCACTAACTCGAGTCGATTCTCGAACCGGAAAACTTTATGACGTATCTGGACATTTTGTCTGGATTGGTGAACGTACCAGGGATTTAGCGGGTGCTCATGTTGATTTTGCAGCTCGTATTGAAAATCCAATCGGGGTAAAAGTTGGACCAAAAACTAAACCTGAAGATTTACTTGCGTTAATCGAAAAATTAAATCCAACTAACAAACCTGGTCGCCTCATGCTAATAACCAGGATGGGTGCCGAGCACATTAGAAATGTACTTCCAGGATTAATTGAGGCAGTCAAAAAAGCAGATCACAAAGTAATTTGGGTTTGTGATCCAATGCATGGAAACACTAAAGAAGCCGCTTCCGGTCACAAAACCCGTTTATTTGATGACGTAATAAATGAAGTTAAAGGTTTCTTTGAAGTTCATAAAGCGGCTGGAACTCATCCTGGTGGGATTCACATTGAATTAACTGGTGATGATGTAACCGAATGCCTTGGTGGCATTGCTGGAGTGTCTGAATCAGATTTACCGTTTAGGTATGAAACTGCATGTGATCCGCGGTTAAACCGGGTTCAAAGTTTGGAATTAGCATTTCTAGTTTCAGACATGTTGCGCAAATAAATTAAGGCTCTAAGTGTGGGTGAGTACCCTCAGCACTATGTCTTGGCCCAAGTTCGACAATGTAAGTGCCAAGCAAAATCAAGGCAGCACCGATAATCATCCGCTGTGTTAGCACGTCAGTTCCGAAAGTCACTCCTGCTATACCCGCAAATACTGGCTCCATTGTCAAAATGATTGCGGTTCTTGTTGGACCGATAGAGCTCTGCACCCAAGTTTGCGCAAAGTAGCCAACGCACGTTGCCACAACAGCCAAGAAAATAATCGCGGACCAAACTTGGGTAGTAGGTGGAGCACTAATTCCGTCGGTACTTAACGCTGCAATAAAGTTGAAAACAAAGACCACAATGATCTGCATGGCCGTAAGCCCATAAACATAATCAGTTTTTGACCACTTATCTAAGCCAATGATGTGAAGGGCAAAGAAAAATGCACAAGCTAAAGTAAGAAGCTCGCCAAGCCCAGTAGACCAACCTTTAAGTGCCAGTAATGCTAAGCCAACGGTGGTTAGCAAAACGGCTAACCAGACCATTTTGTCGATCGGCTCTTTTAGCAAGATTCCAGCCAGAATTGGAGTTAAGACGACGAATAACCCGGTGATAAAAGCAGAAACTGTCGCAGAAGTTGTCGATAATCCGACAAGTTGGAAAATAAAACCGATTCCGAGTGCAATGCCTAAGTAGACTCCATGGATTTTGTGTTTACGTGGAAGCTGAATAATCGCGCGCGGATTTATAAAAAACATTACAGCTGCTGCAATGCCAAATCGCCAAACCATAATGTCGGCTGGATCCATTTGGGTGAGTAAATCTTTGATGGTCACAAACGTGACACCCCAGATAAAGGTCACCCCAAAAAGGAGCAACATAGCCCAAAATTCGACTCGCTTTTTATGCGCTGTTGAGCTAACGGACGTGACAGTTGACATTACTTTTTACTACTTAACTAATTTTTAAACGATTTCAATGATTATTAAAGTTCCCTTAGCCACTTTACTGTTTGCTGGGGGATTTTGCGAATACACAATTTGCAGCGGTGCGGCAGGAAGTTTGTTTACTTTTTGAACTTTAAAACCAGCTGTCTCTAAAATTCTTGTTGCTTCGGAAACACTTTTACCAACTACATTTGGAACTGAAACAAGAGGTGGACCAAGACTCACGGTTGCTTTTATGACTGAACCTTTGGCAACTTTCGTTCCTGCGGCTGGATTAATTGCCAGAATTGTGTCGACCGGAGCAGTTTCATCGTAAATCTGTTCAGTAACTTCGATTGTTAAATCTAAAGAAAGCAGTAGTGGAGCTACATCAGTAATAAGGGCACCAACGATATTTGGCATATCTATAGGTTCTGGCCCCTTTGATATTTGAATTATTACTGGTGTATCGCGCATCAAACTTGCACCAGGGGCTGGATTTGTAGAAGCAACTTTGCCAATTTCAATTTCTTCAGAAAAAATTTCTTCGGTACCGGAGGCAACTAAATTTAAGTCGCGCAATATCTCAGCTACCTCATCTGCCGATTTACCAACTATTTCTTGCGGGATTACATATCTTTCTGGCCCTTTTGAGATAAAAACTTGAACTGGATTTCCTACTCGAGCTCGCTGACCAGCTTCTGGCGCCGTGCGCAGGATAGTTCCGGCAGGAATTTCTTCCGAAAACTCTTCGACTTTTTCAAAACTTAAACCTAAGTCTGAAAAAGCGACTGTTGCTTGTTCAAGCGTTTGCCCAACAACATTTGGTACTGGTTGATAGGTACCAGAAAACATGTACCAAGCACCAGCACCTAAAACAACTGCAACTAATGCACCAAATGTTCGCAATAACGCACGTTTTTTTGTCGCGAAATATCCAGGTGTTTTTGTGCTGGTTAATTTTTCTGAATTAGATGTTTGGCTTACCGGTTTTACGGGTTGATTAATTTTTTGTGGGTTCAAGTTTGGAAGTACTGCAGTTGGGGTTAACGGTAGCGCTGTGGTCAGCGCTTCTGCTTGCGGAACTGCCGATAGTGCGCGGATTACGCCGTCATGAAACGCACGTGCCGAGGGGAGTCGATCATTCACATTTCGGGCAGTTGCCGCCAACACCAAGTGATCTACTGCAGGTGGTACATCTGGTTGCAAAATACTTGGGGCCGGTACATCTTCATTAACATGTTTGAATGCAACATCGAGTGGAGTTGCGCCAGTAAATGGAACTCGCCCGGTAACCATTTCGTATAGCAAAATTCCGGCTGAGTAAACGTCAGACCGCTGGTCGATTGGTTGTTGTGAAACTTGCTCTGGTGACAGATAAGCCATGGTGCCAAGTAAAACGGCTCCAGTTGTTGCACTTGCCGGTTGATCAGTAATCACTCTGGCTAATCCAAAATCAGTTACTTTAATTAGGCCATCGGCAGTAATCAAAACATTTTCAGGTTTAATGTCGCGATGTACAAAACCAGCATCATGCGCTGCGGCCAAACCGGCCAGGACTGATTTCATTATTTCTAAAGCATGGGCACTGGTGAATGGGCCGTAAGTTGCTAGGACTTCGCGAATAGTTTTTCCTGGAACATACTCCATAACTAAAAACGGGAATCCCAGTGCAAGGCCTTGGTCGTGTACAGCAACCACATTTGGATGCATTAAGGCAGCAGTTGCTCGGGCCTCATGCATAAAGCGATCAACAAAATTTGGATCGTTAGCTAACGTGCCAGCCAAAATTTTCAAAGCCACGATTCGGTTTAGTCGTAAGTCCAAGGCTCGGTAGACATTTGCCATTCCACCGCGAGCGATTAATTCAGTTACTTGATATCGACCTTCAAAGACTTGGCCAATAAACGGGTCTGCGGCTGGCGAAGTCATGTTTCAATTCTAAATAGAAGGCGGTTTTGAACTCGGAATGACTGCAGAAAGTTTCAATTCTCCAAATTGCATAAAGACAGGTAGATTTCTCTTGAGGTCACAATGGGTAATTTTTCATACATCGCAGTCTTAGTTGCTTGCCTACTTGGTAGTGGCTGGCTCGAAATAGTTCTGCGTACTCGGGTTTATCGTCGTTGGCGTCGATTGGCGTTATCAATTTTGCCAGTACTTATTGTTTTCACGATTTGGGATATCTACGCGATTAGTCAAGGTCACTGGACTTTTGATCAGCGGTACGTAACTGGAATTATTGCAATTGTAAATGTTCCACTTGAAGAAATATTATTTTTTATCTCAATTCCCATTTGTGCCGTCTTGACTTTAGAAGGTGTTCGCTCAACGAAGCCAAAGTGGCTTGTCGGCGATGAGATGGAAGTTAGCAGTTCAAATTCCAGTCAAGGCAAGAGCAACTAATGACTTATACGCAATTAGCGCTTTTAGCCGTACCACTTGCGGTGCTGGTTGATTTGTACGTGCTTCGAACAAAATTAGTTACTCGAAGAGTTTTTTGGGCAAGCTATGCCATCATTATCTGCTTTCAGTTAATGGCAAATGGCGTACTTACCGGAGCAGGCATCGTGGAATATTCAGGAGCAAAAATAATTGGCTCAGACACACCTGTTAATGATCGGCCACCATTTTTAGGCGATGGTCGGATAGCTTACGCTCCAGTTGAAGATTTACTTTTTGGTTTTGCAATGATTTTGCTGACTTTGGCATTTTGGGTTTGGTGGGGAAAGCGCGGCATTCAACGTGAACCGTTAGCGGGCCCGCCACGCTCGATACCAGGCTGGAATCGCAACCGCTAACCGTTTGTGTAACGGAACTGAGGCTCGTTTTTCGAAAACTTCGTAGTCAATGTTCTCGACGGCACCAACAATTCCGCAGTAAAGAATCCGAGCTGTTTCAATGCAAGGTTGTGCAGCTGGGGACAGCATGGTGATTCCCACTTTAGATTTTTCTTCAAGTTCACGAACGCGGGCAATTTGTTCTTTAAGCGCAGCCTTAATTTGCGGTGTAGCAATCCGATTTTCTAAATCTGCTCGGGTGACGCCATGTCTGGCCAACTCTGAAAGTGGTAAGTAAACCCGACCACGATCTAAATCTTCATTCACATCCCTGATGAAATTTGCTAACTGAAATGCCACACCCAAATCTTTTGCATATTCATATGCTCTATCGTCTGTGGGTTCAAGGATTGGAACCATTTGCAAACCGATTACCGCAGCTGATCCATAGACGTACTCGTATAGATCTTCAAAAGTTTCGTATTCAGTTACCGTCAAATCCATTTCCATTGAATGTAGAAATGCTTCAAAGTGTTCTCTAGGTAAATTCCATCGCCTGATTGTGTCGATAACAGCTAGACAAACAGGATCGTCAGTTTTTCCAGATTCCAAACTTTGATAAAACTTAGCGCTCCACTTACGTAATTCATCAGCTTTTTGTTCAGGGCTGAGTGTTGAACTTAAGTCATCGACAATTTCATCGGCATATCTGGCAAAACCATAAAGTGCATGAACATAGGGTCGTTTTTCAGGTGGCAACAATAAGGTGGCCAAGTAATAGGTTTTGCCATGTTTTTTATTTAGTTGACGGCAAAGTTCGTAAGACTCTTGCAGTGCCGGATCTGTAATTCCTGCGGCCAGCAGATCCCGTTCGTAACCCATAGAGGTAACCTAATGCAACAGATTCAATTAATAAAAAGGTGAAACTGAGTGGCAAGTCCAAATCTGGGTTTATTAGCAGCCTTATTGAAAACAGGGCGGTTAACCGGTGTAGTGCGCTGGAAAGTAAACATGACACAGGAATCACTGAAAGTTGAAGCGCAAATCGCTAACTATTCATGCGTTTACTTAGACACAAGTGCTGCGACTGACTTAGATCAAACAATTTCAAGTTTGGGAAAACAACTTGAGGAACCAGATTTATCTCAAGAAAACTTGGCTGACAGACTTGTGCACTTTGGTGCGAAGTTAAAGACCGCGAATCCAACTTCAATCCTGATGGCTTGGAGTGGCTGGCAAGAGTTAGTAAAAAATGATTTAGCTGGCGCAAAGTTCATTGTCGAAATCTTTGAACAAACTGCTGAGCTATGGCCGGGTGTGATCTTAGTGATTGATAGTAAAGGTGATTTTCCAGATTTGGCAGTTTTAACTTCGGCCTAGCGAATAATCATTCGCTCGTGTGCTTCTATCTGCTCAGGTGTTTGCGGCTTAATACCATTTTCTGACTTGTCACCGAGAATTAATTGGCGTTCATGGGGTGACGCAAGAGCAGCAATAGCTAGCACGATTACAGCTAGCAAAATTGCCAGTCCGTCACTTAAATCTAAAAACGTATCGGCAGTCGCACTTGAATTTGCGATGCCATGAATGGTGAATGCCGAGATTACTATTACAGCGGTGCGAACGTACCTGTGTGAAAGTCCTGACGCTGCCAAAAGTGGAATACCCCAAAGTAAATACCAAGGTTGAATCACAGGACCAAAAGTAACTAGCGCGCAAAATGCAAATGCGGCACCTCGAGTACTACTGCGACCTTGTGGTTTCAAAACAAGAAATACTAAAACGATTGCTAAAACTAGTGATCCAATGGCTCGGGTAATTGTGACAAAGTAATCAATTCGATTATCAAAACCAAGTAGCACCATAAATTGTCCAAAACCCATACCGATAGCAGTGAATGGGGATAGCCAACTTTTCACGGTGCCAGGAGTACCCAAAGCTGAAAGCCAACCAAGCGGTCCAACCCCAGCAACAAATGAAATCGTGATCAAAGTGATTGCACTGACTAAGCCAGTTTTTATCGCCTGTCGAATTCGACTAACCCAATTACTTTCAACGGCCAGATAAACCAAGAAAGGTAACACCACAATTGCAACTGGTTTTATTCCGATTGCCAAGGTTGCAATAAAACTGGCCAGAATCCAACGTTTATTTAGGCCAAAAACGAGTGCTAAAACAACCAGCGCCACCATTAGTGCATCATTGTGCGCACCAGCGACAAAGTGCATGATGACTAACGGATTCATCGCGCCAAGCCACAACGCCGAACTATCGCTAACCCCGTGTTGCCTGGCTAGATATGGAATAGCTATGGCCAAAATTATTAGCCCAATTAATGAGGTAGCTCTAAACCATATTGCTCCAGTCAGGGCCGAGTCTCCACTTAACAGAGCAACATATTTTTCAATAAGTAAAAATGCTGGGCCGTACGGAGTTGGTGCCTCACCCCATAGCGGATCTACTCCAGATTGAAACCAGCCAGGTACTAGTGCAACACCAGTTTCGTAGGGGTTGTATCCAGCTAACTGTAATTTTCCCTGCATGTAATAACTGAAAACGTCTCGACTAAATAGTGGTGGAGTAAAAATTAACGGCAAACACCATGCGGTAAGTGCGATGTATAAAATCCGAACGTCAGCAATCTTGTTATGCAGTGCATCAATCCCAACGATTAACCAAGATTGCAGCAAAAATGCTGCACCAACCACAACAAATGCTCGCGCTAGCGATTGCCCCAGTGAATTGGTTTGAAGATAGTTAACCCAACTCCATTCAAGTGCCTGTGCACTCAACGGAAACCAACCAACACCTAAAGAACCTAAAGCCAAGAATGTCGACCCAAAGAAGCCTGGCCATATGTAAACCGCAACGAACAGTCTCTTACTCGAAGTTAGAACTGATTGCGGCACGGTTCTAGGTTACTTAATTTAAAAAAAATAAAGTTAGCGAAGCGCTCTTGATCGATACTTTGTATCTTTTCCAGTCACTCGTTCTGCAGCTAAGCGACCGGACACCAAGACCATTGGTACACCGACACCGGGCTGAGTGCCAGATCCAGTAAAGACGACATTTTCGCCCCAAGTATTCCGCGGCCTAAATGGTCCCGTTTGAAAAAATGAATGAGCCGCGGCGAATGGCGCACCGCGTTCCATACCTCGATCAGCCCAATCTTGTGGCGTAGTGATGTGAAGTACTTCAACTGACTCAGCAAAATCTGTGTAACCGCGTTCATCAAGAGTTCGCATCACTAAATCACGATACTTAGGCTCGAATCTTTTCCAATCAATATCTGCATCTAGATTCGGAGTCGGGAATAGCACGTAATAGACATCTTTACCTGCAGGAGCCAGTGCTGGATCACTATGCGAAGGGTTTGTCACCAAAATACTTGGATCTGACATGACAGTTTTCTTATTTATTAGTTCGTCAAAAACGCCAGCCCAACTTTTGCCGAAATGAATGTTGTGGTGGGCGATATGCTCATACTTTTTGTTTGAACCAGCCAACATCAAATAGCACGAGGGTGAGTATGTTAATCGGCTTACGGTCCAAGGATTACTGCCAAGTAACTGGGTGTGGGCAATAGGTAAATCCGGATTCAAAATCACTACATCAGCAGCGATAAATTCGCCATCTTTGGTTTCAACGCCGGTTGCTCGAGCACCCTTTGTTCGTACTTTAGTTACTTCAGTGTTGTACTTGAAAGTGACTCCGTGTTTAGCAGCAGCATCTGCCATAGCCTGCGGGACTGCATGCATGCCACCTTTGGGGAAGAACACGCCTGCAACTGAATCCATGTATGCGATAACTGCGTAGATGGCTAGGGCATCGTACGGAGATAGTCCGGCATACATAGCTTGGAATGAGTAAACCCGTTGTGTTCGATCATCCTTAAGGTACTGCTCAACTTTTGGCGCAAGTTTCCTAAAGCCACCGATACTAATTAATTTGATTAAGTCCTTAGAAATTAAATCAAGGGGAGTGTCGATATTTCGATCAATAAAATTTCGCATTTCGTACTTATAAAGATCAGAAACGAAATCTACGTATTTGTGATACCCAGCAGCTTCTTCTGGGCCAATAACTTTTTCAATTTCAGCAGCCATTTGAGCAGTGTCACTGTGAACATCTAGCTGGCTACCATCCGCAAAAAATGTTCGATACAGCGGCTTAACAGGTTCTAAAGTTAACCAATCTGCCATGTCTTCATTAAGGCAATCAAATGCATCTGCAATTAAATCTGGCATGGTTAATACGGTTGGACCGGTATCAAATTCAAATCCACGATCACTTATGCGACCAGCACGTCCACCTGGGATATTTTCACGTTCGACAACGGTGACTTTGCGACCGGCTCCAGCCAATCGCATTGCTGCAGATAACCCTGCTAGGCCGGCACCAACAATAACCACATTTTCAGTCGGACCAACAACGGTTCGCTGAGTGTGACCAGGAATCCATTCGCGAAGTGAAACCATTTAGTTTGCTCTTTTCGTTGCCATAATTGCCAATTCGGTTAATGCCGCGTTGGCTGTTGCGTCTAAATCTTTTATTGCACTTAGTGCGGTTTGTAAAAGTTGATCAATTCTTAATTCGATTTTGCTCTGAGCGCCACAATTAGTTAGAACTTCTTGGACGGCTTTAACTTGTTCAATTGACAGATTTGGATCACCAAGTGATCTGTCAATTAGTTCCTGACCAACAGAATCAGCCATTTCTTTAGCCACCGCGATCAACATAGTCTGTTTACCTTCTCGCAGATCATCACCACTTGGTTTACCGGTGGTTTGGGAGTCACCAAAGACTCCAAGAAGGTCATCGCGCAACTGAAATGCTTCACCCAGTGACAAACCGTACTGCGAAAGCGCCGAACGTATCTCCGGCGTTGCATCAGCAATCGCGGCACCCATTAGCAAGGGTCGCTCAATTGTGTACTTTGCACTTTTATATCGAATCACTGTGGCACTTCGATCAACAGTAATTTCGCCGCGAACTTGCTCCAATAGATCTAGATACTGCCCAGCCATTAATTCAGTGCGCATTTCGTGATAAACATCAAATGCTCTAGCCACTTCTTGCGCGGTTAAACCACTTGAAAAAATAAGTTCATCAGCCCACGACAGTGCTAAATCACCGATCAAAATGGCTGCTCCCGTACCAAATCGGGGACCGTCACTTAGCCAACTATTTTGCGTGTGCAGGGTTTCAAATTGCTTGTGGACAGCTGGTGCGCCTCGTCGAGTATCACTGTTATCCATCACATCGTCGTGAATTAAGGCACAGGCTTGTAAGAATTCAAGAGCTGAACACGCACGGACGACTTCATCACGATCTTTGCCGCCGGATGCCAAGTAACCCCAATATGCGAATGCTGGACGAAGCCTCTTGCCACCATTTAATAACTGGGCTAAAGATTCGACTAATGGAATTGTGTCGCTAGATATGTCGACCATCAATTTTTGGTGGTCTGCAATGAAATCAGTGAGCGTTTTTGAAACTCGCTCGCGCAACTGATTTGAATCTAGTGGATTAGTCACTCTATTAGCGTAAAGGTAAAACTAATCGGCTGCAGACCCGATTAGATGCGCAACGATAGATGCACCAAGAACTGCATGTGCTGGGCCTAGACCCAGCCAAGAATATTCGTTAATCACATAAAGTCCGGTAACAGAGGTTTCATAGCTAGGTTTTGAACGCCAATTTAAATCAAGTAAGACACCTGACAAATCATTAACGATGACATTGTCGCAAGATGTAAATTTTTTGTTTCTAGACTCAATTCCAGTTATTTGATCACCGAACTCAACAGGGAAGACAGCTTCACTGAATTTGAATTCGACACCGAGTTCATTGCATCTTTTCTTTAGCGCTTGGGTGAGTTCGGTTAATCCACCTGTAGGTTGATAAACCCCAAATACTTGTTGCACGTAAGCGTTTAAACAAAGTAAGCCAAGGTTTGTTCGCAATGTAACACGACATTGAGTTCGGTAAAACTCGGCAAGATCTTGTAACGCCTCATCTTTTAGATTTGAATTTACAAATCTAGAAAAAGTTCGAAACTTTAAATAATTTTTGAAGCCAATGGTTTGCCATAGGTTCTGTGTTAAAGGTGCCTCTACTAATTTGGCTCTAATTTCTTGCCAAAGTTCACCTACTTGCTGCAGGTAGGTTCGCCACTGCGATTCAGCGTCTTCACCTATTTTTTGGGCAATTTGAGTAAGTGTTCTTCCTTGTCCGCTTCCCGGAATAACTAAAGTGCCTGAATCTTTAATTGGAATTTGAACTGCCGTTTCAATTTCTGCTAACTCCAAGTTGTCCTCGAGTGCTGAACCTGTTTTTAAAAATAAATCTCGATATGCTGCTGGCAGCGTCAGTACTTGATCCAGTGTCACCACATCGTGATTTGATTCGTACACCGTAACTTGATGACCTTTAACTGCTAGGCGAGCTGCAACAGCTAGTCCACCGTGTCCAGCACCGATAACTGCGACTTGACTCAACTATTCACCAACGAAGATTTCAGTTGCTTGACTGATCCTGGCCAGATCTTTGAAATTAGTTCTAAACACCACATGACTGTGACCAGCTGCAGCCCAAATTTCTTCATGCTCATCGAGTGCTACATCGATAAAAGTTTTTGGCTGATAATCGGTGTCGTTATGTTGCCAAGCAATAGGACTAACTCCACCAATCACAAAGCCACTCCAGTTTTTAACAAAGTCTGCATCTGCACGACCAAGTTTCGGTAGCTGTGCTGTTTTAGCAACTAGTTCGGTATCTACCCGATGACGTCCTGAAGTAATTACCAACAATGGCTCTGGAATTGAAAAAACAATTGACGAAGCAATCTGACCTACTTGAACACCAAGTGCAGCGGCAGCATCTGTTGCCGAGCGAGCAGTGTCGGATAAGTGCCGTATTTCGACGTCAATATCGTGGCTAGCTAAGAATTCCTTGACCCGTCTTACCGAAGGATGGTCGGCAGTTGAATTCATAACTAATTAAGCAGTTACTTCCTTGATTTGCTGCTCAATAATTGTTAACGCATCATCAAGTAAGTGTTCAGGCATAACAAGCGGTGGCAAGAAACGTAGAACGTTTCCGTAAGTGCCAGCAGTTAGTACAACCACACCTTCAGCATGACAAGCTTTTGCAATTTTGCTCGTAGTATCTGGGTCTGGTTCGTTAGTACCTTTTTTAACAATTTCAATTGCCATCATGGCGCCACGGCCACGAATGTCGCCAATAACTCCAGTTGCCTCAGCAATTTTTGCTAAACGTGGTTTCATTACCGCTTCGATGTTTTGAGCTTTAGCTAGTAAATCTTCTTCTTCCATCGCAGCGATAGAACCTAGGGCAGCAGCACAAGCAATTGGGTTACCGCCGTAAGTTCCTCCAAGACCGCCGGCATGGACGGAATCCATAATTTCAGCGCGGCCAGTAACAGCAGCAAGAGGTAAACCTCCAGCAATGCCTTTGGCAGTGGTAATTAAATCTGGAACGATACCTTCGTGTTCACAGGCAAACCATTTGCCAGTGCGACAAAAACCGGTCTGAACTTCATCAGCAACAAATACGATGCCGTTTTCATTTGCAAACTTAACTAAGCCAGGTAGGAAACCTTCGGCTGGCACGATGAAGCCACCTTCACCTTGAATCGGTTCAATAACAATGGCAGCAATATTTTCTGCGCCAACTTCTTTAATCATGCGGCTAATTGCTCGATCTGCCGCTTCTTTGCCAGTAAGTCCATCATGAGCTGGATATGAAAGTGGCATGCGATAAATCTCAGAAGCAAACGGTCCAAATCCTTGCTTGTATGGCATGACTTTGGCAGTCATACCAAGCGTAAGGTTTGTGCGTCCGTGGTAACCATGTTCAAAAACCACAACGGCTTGGCGCTTTGTATAAGCACGGGCAATTTTGACTGCGTTCTCAACTGCCTCTGCACCTGTATTAAATAGTGCAGAACGTTTTTCATGATCTCCGGGAGTTAAACGATTTAACGCCTCACAAACTTCTACGTAACCTTCGTATTGAGTCACCATGAAACAGGTGTGAGTGAAATCTTGAACTTGAGCGATAACGCGATCAACAACATGCTTTGATGCGTTGCCTACGCTTGTTACCGCGATACCTGATCCCATATCTATAAGCGAGTTACCATCAATATCGACAACTACACCACCGGCTGCTTTAGTTACGAAAATTGGCAAAGTTGCACCAACGCCAGCACTTACTGCTGCAGTGCGTCGATTTTGAATTTCTTTGGACTTAGGCCCTGGAATAGCCGTAACTAAGCGGCGCTCTTGGGGGACATCATTAATTGTCATTACCGAAATATCAGAAGCAGTCATGAAAGCAATGTTAGACCTAAGTCTGGCAAAGTTCCTATGCCCGGCTTTGGCTTGGCACGAAAAACGGCGTAGCGTAGGTCCATGACGACTGCGCATCCATTTTGGCTAGCTGGCAAACCAGCCACTAGCGGAACACTTGAAAACGTTATCCACCCAGGTGATGGCTCTTTAGTTGGCCAGTATCACGTCCCAACCAAAGATCAGGTTGAGCAGGCCGTCGCGGCTGCTTGGGCAGTAAAGCAGGAGTACGCGCGCACAAGTGCGGCATTTCGCGCTGAGGCACTGATGGCTATTTCACGTCAACTAGCCGCTCGCGTAGATGAAATCGCAAAGTTGATCGTTGAAGAAAATGGCAAGCCATTGATGTGGGCTAAAGCCGAAGCAGGACGTGCCACCACAGTATTTAGGTGGGCCGCTGAAGAAGTACGTCGTTTCTCTGGTGAACTACAACGGTTAGATACTGAAGCAGCGGCAGCTGGTCGAATGGCAATTATTCGCCGGTTCCCACATGGACCAGTGCTTGGAATTTCGCCGTTTAATTTTCCGATGAATTTGGTGGCACATAAAGTAGCCCCAGCAATTGCAGTTGGCGCACCAATCATTGTTAAACCAGCACCAAGCACACCGCTTAGCGCATTATTACTGGGTGAAATTTTGGCGCAAGCCGATTTGCCAGAAGGTTCTTGGTCAATTCTGCCCATTGCAAATGCGGATGCACCAGCTCTTGTGGCTGATCCTCGACTACCAGTTGTTTCATTCACTGGTTCAGACAAAGTTGGATACGAAATCCAAAAAGCAGTTCCCAATAAACACATCACCTTAGAACTTGGTGGCAATGCGGCAGCAATTGTGAATGAGGATTGGAATTCTGAAGCTGACTTAACTTGGGCGGCTACGCGCATTGCGACTTTTGCAAATTATCAAGCAGGTCAATCTTGTATTTCCGTGCAACGAGTTTTGATTCACGAAAATCTTTTCGATGAATTGACCAAACGAATTGTGACTGCAGTTGCTGGATTACCAAACGGAGATCCGCGCGATGAAAAAACAGTAGTTGGTCCACTTATCAACGAGGCTGCTGCAATTCGAGTAGAGCAATGGGTTAACGAGGCGGTTGCCAATGGCGCGAAAGTACTAACTGGCGGAAAGCGTAATGGTTCTTTCTATGAACCAACTGTGCTGGCCGATGTCCCGTTAGATGCAAAAGTTTCATGTAATGAAGTGTTTGGTCCAGTTATGTTGGTGCATAAAATTTCTTCGTTCGACGAAGGCATCGCAGTAGTTAATGATTCAATTTTTGGTCTGCAAACCGGAGTCTTCACACACGACATTCAAAAAGCATTCCATGCGCACCGTGAACTTGAAGTTGGTGGCGTAATCGTTGGCGATGTACCTTCTTATCGCTCAGATCAAATGCCATACGGTGGCATCAAAGCATCAGGTGTTGGTAAAGAAGGCTTGCGCTACGCAATGCAAGACTTCACACATGAGCGCATTATGGTGCTCAGTGGCCTTGATCTTTAATTAATAATCGGTCAACAGTTATGCAGCGACGAATAACTATTCTTGGTGCCACCGGCAGTATCGGTACACAAGCATTAGATATTGTTCGCGCAAATCCAAATGAATTTAAAGTTATTGGGTTAAGTGCTGGTGGCAGCAATGTCGCTTTACTTGCACAGTTTGCATTGGAATTCAAGGTTGAAGTTGTAGCAATTGCTAATGGCACGGCAGCACAAGATTTTCAATTAGCAATTTATGCACAGGCTAGTAAACAGGGTTATGCCGAAGGTTCATTTGAAGTACCTCGACTTTTAATCGGACCTAATGCCGCAAGCGAACTTGCTGCAGTTTCAGTCGATGTTTTGCTAAACGGAATCACTGGAGCAGTTGGGCTAGGTCCAACAGTTGCTGCGCTAAAAGCAGGAACAAAACTCGCACTTGCTAACAAAGAGTCACTGGTGATCGGCGGCAAAGCTGTAACTCGACTAGCTAAACCAGATCAAATCATTCCAGTTGACTCGGAACACAGCGCAATAGCGCAATGTTTGCGTTCTGGATCAAAAAATGAAATTAACAAACTTATTTTGACCGCAAGCGGTGGTCCATTTCGTGGCTACACGAAAGAACAGTTGGAAGATGTTTCAATCGAGCAGGCTTTAGCGCACCCGACATGGACGATGGGACCGGTTGTCACGATCAATTCGTCAACGATGATGAATAAGGGCCTTGAAGTTATCGAGGCACATCTGTTATTTGAAATCCCGATGGATCGAATCGATGTGGTGATTCACCCACAATCAATAGTTCATTCAATGGTCGAATTCATTGATGGTTCCACAATTGCGCAGGCAAGTCCTCCTGACATGCATTTACCAATTGCACTTGGGTTAACTTGGCCAGACCGTATTGCAAATAGTTCGACACCGTGTGATTGGACAGCCCAAGCTAATTGGACATTTGAGCCAGTTGATCACAAAGTTTTCCCAGCAATTTCTCTGGCTAAACAAGCAGGTCTTACTGCTGGTACTGCACCGGCAGTCTTAAACGGCGCAAATGAAGTTGCAGTTGGCGCATTCTTAGCTGGCGAACTTAAATACAGTCAGATAATCCCAACCGTTTCGCAAATAGTGGAAATGCATTTGGCTTCGGATTTTGTGTCAGATGATCGCCTTACTATTGAAGAAGTAGTAAGAGCAGCAGATTGGGCACAAAGTGCCTGCACTACGTTAATCAGTAATACTTAATTAAGTAGTACTCGATAAGTACTGCGGGTTTAAAAAGGTAGGGCTTTCTTGAGCGAATTAGTTGGCATTTTAGTTTTTGCCTTCGGAATTCTTTTTTCGATTGGTTTGCATGAAATCGGGCATTTACTCCCAGCCAAAAAATTTGGTGTGCGGGTACCGACTTACATGGTCGGCTTTGGTCCAACAATTTGGTCAAAAGTAAAAGGTGAGACTGAGTACGGAATTAAGTTGCTACCTTTTGGTGGCTACATTCGAATGATTGGCATGTACCCACCAAGCCGAAAAGTTATCGAGGATCCAGAAAAACTTGGGCGGCTTGGCAACTTAATTGAAGAAGCACGTAAAGAAACTTTAAGTGAAATTTCACCTGCGGATGAAAATCGAGTTTTCTACAAACTTTCGGTGCCAAAAAAATTAACGGTTATGTTTGGCGGGCCATTTATGAATTTGGTTATCGCCACGGTCTTATTTTTTGTCACACTCTCAGGTATCGGCATATCAGCGCCTTCCACAACTTTGAGTAATGTAACTGCTTGTGTACCTACCGCAGATAATCCAACTGGAATTGCCTCGACAGATGGAAGTTGTGGCGATGGGGTTAAAGGTGCTGCCTATGCCGCAGGAATTCAAGCCGGCGACACGTTAAAAAGTATTGATGGCATTCCAATTGCATCTTGGGATGACGTAAGTGGAGCACTGGCAGGAAAAGTTGGTCAGGTAGTTCCAGTCGTAGTCGAGCGGGCCGGTAGCCAAGTTACGTTAACGCCAACTGTTGGCGAAATTGAAGATACACCTGGCGCTCCTCGAGCATTTTTAGGTATTTCACCAGCTACCTACATGGAGAAAATGCCAGCTAGCCAAGTTCCAGCAGAAATGTGGGACTTCACAGTTTTATCTGTCCAGGGACTAATTAGTTTTCCCGCTCAAGTTTTTAATTTAGGACAAGACCTATTTACTGACGCACCGCGTGACATCGAAGGCCCAGTTAGCGTAATCGGAGTCGGTCGAATAAGCGGCCAAGTAACTGGCGCAGATGCAATTAGCAATCTAGATAAAGTTTCGATTTTATTAATGCTTTTAGCATCGCTAAATCTATTTCTGTTTCTATTTAACTTAGTTCCAGTACTCCCACTTGATGGTGGTCATATTGCCGGTGCACTTTACGAAGGTGCTCGTAAAGTATTCGCAAAAGTATTTGGTCGACCAAACCCTGGCCCAGTAGATACGGCCAAAATGCTGCCGGTGGCTTATGTTGCCTCATTGATTTTGTTATCAATGGCCCTAGTGGTTATGTTGGCCGACATCATCAAGCCGTTAAACCTCTTTTAATTGGGCATTGTCTATAAGGTCACTTCTAGCGGGTACTCGCTAGCCGCAGCAAGCAACGGTTGGTCGATTACCCGATAATAGAAACATGTCGATTAACTTAGGTTTACCTGCCTTACCGCCGCCGGTTTTAGCCCCGCGTCGTAAGAGTCGAAAAATTGTTCTACGTCACCATTCAAATCCCGTAGAAGTGGGCGGCGATGCACCAATTAGCGTGCAGTCAATGACGACCACCCTAACGGCTGACGTGAATGCAACATTGCAACAGATTGCTGAATTAACTGCTACAGGTTGCCAAATTGTTCGAGTTGCAGTTCCTAGTCAAGATGATGCAGATGCACTAAGCCAAATTGCAAAGAAAAGTAGCATCCCGGTAGTTGCTGATATTCACTTCCAACCGAAATATGTTTTTGCGGCAATCGACGCTGGTGTTGCAGGTGTTCGGGTTAATCCGGGCAACATAAAACAATTCGATGACAAAGTAGCCGAAATTGCTAAAGCCGCTGGCGATGCAGGTATTCCAATTCGAATTGGGGTCAATGCAGGCTCGTTAGATAAACGACTACTTGAGAAATATGGCAAGGCAACACCTGAGGCACTCGTTGAGTCGGCGCTCTGGGAATGTTCATTATTCGAAGAACATGGTTTTCGTGACATCAAGATTTCAGTCAAACACAATGATCCAGTGATTATGGTTTCTGCATACCGGTTATTAGCTGAGCAATGTGACTATCCATTGCATCTAGGTGTGACCGAAGCAGGCCCAGCTTTCCAGGGAACGATCAAATCTGCTGTTGCATTTGGTGCGTTACTAAGTGATGGAATCGGTGACACAATTCGCGTCTCGCTTTCTGCGCCGCCAGTTGAAGAAGTAAAAGTTGGTAATCAAATTTTGGAATCCCTGAATTTGCGTCAACGTGGTTTAGAAATAGTTTCTTGTCCTTCTTGCGGAAGAGCACAAGTCGATGTTTACACTTTGGCCGAACAAGTTACTGCTGGACTTGAAGGACTTGAAGTCCCATTGCGTGTTGCGGTGATGGGTTGCGTGGTGAATGGTCCTGGTGAAGCACGTGAAGCTGATTTGGGTGTGGCTAGTGGCAATGGCAAAGGTCAAATTTTTGTTAAAGGTGAAGTAATTAAAACGGTTCCAGAAGCGCAAATAGTCGAAACATTGATTGAAGAAGCAATGAAACTAGCTGAACAGATGGAACAAACTGGAACACCAGAAGTTTCAGTTAAATAATCTTTTAGCTTTAGATGGCCCACCAAATTCGTCAGATCGATGACGAAAGTATTAATCAACTAATCGCCATTGCTGATCGCGATCCAGTTAAACATTGTTTTTTAGGTGCTCGGCTTGAATTAACTCGATTAGGGATGGTGCGGCCAAACTACCCAGACCTAATTGGATTTTTTGATGATGGACATCTGAAATCGGCAATTTATTTGGGTGCAAACTTAATTCCGGTAAACACCACAGCAATCTCTCGAAATGAGTTTGCCAATTTTTTAATTAAGCAAGGACGCCGGTGTTCGGCGATAGTTGGCCCAGCAGTCGAGGTTATGCCACTTTGGCAGATGTTAGAGCGCAACTGGGGTAGTGCACGCGACATTCGCCCAGATCAACCATTAATGGCAATAAGTTCCAGGTCAGATGTTTTACCTGATGATTTAGTTCGGTATGCGAATACTTCCGATTTAGAAATACTTTTTCCGGCATGCGTTGACATGTTCACTGAAGAAGTTGGAATCTCACCAATAAGTGGGGGAAATGTATTGCCGTATCGAAATCGGATTACTGAATTAATTTCGGATAAGCGTTCTTTTGTTCGGATTGAGCACAATGAAGTTGTGTTTAAAGCTGAAGTCGGAACGATCGGCAATAATGTTGCACAGATACAAGGTGTTTGGGTTAATCCAAAATTCCGTGGTCAAGGTCTGGCTATTCCAGCCATGGCGGCAGTCGTTCGCTTCATTTTGGATGACATTGCAAAGACTGCATCGCTGTACGTGAATGAATTCAACAAACCGGCCATGGCAACCTATCGTCGGGTAGGTTTCGAGCAGGTCGACACCTTTGCCACGATTCATTTTTAAATCACAATTCTTAGAAATCCTGCGCTGATCAATAGGATTAAGGAACATAACTACGCAAGGAGTTCTGCAGTGCTGCGCATGTCCAGTTTGTTCCTACGAACACTTCGTGAGGACCCTGCGGATGCAGAAGTACCCAGTCACAAATTATTAGTTCGTGGCGGTTACGTTCGTCGAGTCGCTCCTGGTATTTACAGTTGGTTACCGCTTGGCTACTTGGTATATCGAAATATTGAGCGCGTAGTTCGCGAAGAAATGGATGCTGCGGGTTTTCAAGAAGTACATTTTCCTGGTTTATTACCTCGGGAACCGTATGAGGCCACCAATCGCTGGACAGAGTATGGCGACAATTTATTTCGGTTAAAAGATCGAAAAGATGCAGACTACTTGCTGGCACCAACACACGAAGAAATGTTTACCTTGATGGTCAAGGGAGAGTATTCGTCATATAAAGATTTACCGTTGTCGATTTATCAGATTCAGATTAAGTACCGTGATGAATCCCGACCACGTGCTGGCATTTTGCGCGGACGCGAATTTGTCATGAAAGATTCATATTCTTTCGACACTTCTAAAGAGGGATTAATCGAAAGTTATAACAAGCATCGCGATGCCTACATTTCTACCTTTAATCGCCTTGGTCTTGATTACGTAATAGTTTCGGCAATGTCAGGTGCCATGGGTGGCTCTGGCAGCGAAGAATTTTTAGCTATTTGCGAAAACGGTGAAGACACTTACGTTCAGTGTCCAAGTTGTGGTTTGGCTGCAAATGTCGAAGCGATTGTTACAAAAGCTCCAGCTGAAATTGATTTTGCTGGGTTACCACAATCGCATGTGGAAAATACTCCTGATACTCCAACAATTGCAACTCTCGTTGAGGTATCGAATAACCGTGCCGAACTGCGTCGGAGTGATCGCGATTGGCAAGCTAGCGACACTTTAAAAAATGTAGTGCTCATGGAAGTTACTTACGACGGAATTAGAAAGCCATTAATTATTGGTCTACCTGGTGATCGAGAAGTTGATTTGAAACGACTTGAAGCAGGGTTGCATCCTTCCTCAATAGAGGCATTTGAAGAAGAAGATTTTAAGAAGTACCCAGCGTTAGTAAAGGGTTACATCGGTCCACAGGTTTTGGGTGAAAAGTCACAGTCTGGAATTCGCTACCTAGTTGATCCAAGAGTTGTGAATGGGACACGTTGGATTACCGGAGCAAATAAACCAGGTCATCACGTATATGACTTAGTAGCAGGGCGCGATTTCACTTGGGATGGCGTAATCGAAGCAGCTGAAGTTCGCGAAGGGGACACTTGCTCAAATTGCGATGCCACCTTAGAGATGGCCCGTGGAATTGAAATAGGTCACATTTTCCAACTAGGACTTAAATATTCGCAAGCGCTGGACTTAAAAGTTTTAGATGAAAATGGAAAATTAATTCCGGTCTACATGGGCTCCTACGGTATCGGTGTTTCTAGAGCCGTCGCAGTTGTTGCTGAACAGTGGCATGATGACAAAGGTTTGATTTGGCCGCGGGAAATTGCCCCTGCAGATATTCATTTAATTGCAACCGGTAAAGATGAAATTGCATTCGAAACTGCGGAAAAGATCGCTAAGGAATTAGAGCATCGAGGAGTTCGCGTCCTATATGACGATCGCAAGGGTGTTTCTCCAGGTGTTAAATTCAATGACTCTGAATTAGTCGGAGTTCCAACCATTGCGGTTATTGGTAAAGGTTTAACCGAAGGCGTAATTGAATTACGCGATCGTAAAACAGGTGAACAGCGCAACATCCCGGTTGAACAGTTTGTGGCTGAAGCTTTTGCAGAAGTAAAAGGCCGTTAATGCCAATCAAAGCTGTCGCTTTTGATTGGGGTGGCACACTAACTCCTTGGCACGACGTCGACCTTCATGAACGCTGGAGTATTTTTGCAAACACTTATGATGCTTCGCGGGCAACAGAACTTGCAGACGCACTGTTGAATGCTGAATTAGCTAGATGGTCACATCAGTTTGATACACGTGGTGAAGTAGGCACTGGCGCGATGGAAGCCATGTTTCATGAACACGGAATAGATACTTCAAGTTCTGAGTATTTTTCTGCACTTGATGCGTATCTAAAAGCCTGGGAACCGAATACCTGGACTGATCCAGAAGCCTTGCCGTTACTTGAGGAACTTAAAGGCCGCGGCTTCAAGCTGGCCGTTTTATCAAACACGATGTGGCCGCGACGTTTTCATGAGTCAGTCTTAGAGCGCGATGGGATTTTGCATCTGTTTGATTATTTGTTGTTTACAAGTGAAACGACTGCTGCCAAACCCCATAAGTCTGTATTCACTGATGTGCTTTACAACTTAGATGCTTTACCCGAAGAGACAGTTTTTGTTGGTGATCGATTATTTGATGATATTCATGGAGCACAAGAAGTTGGCATGAAAGGTGTTTGGATTCCGCATTCAAATATTCCTGCCTCACAGTCAACCGATTTAGGTATTACTCCGGATGCAACTATTCAAAACTTAGCCCAACTTCTTCAAGTGATCGATGACTGGACTTAACCAAATGTGGTTAGCCGAAGACATATCTTTATGGGTTATTGCTC
>CAYVZD010000001.1:100880-106875 GCA_964456135.1 uncultured Bifidobacterium sp. | reverse complement strand
AAAGCAACGGTAGCTAAAAAAGCACCTGCTAAAACTGTTGCGACAAAGAAAACAGCCGCAAAATCTGCGGCAAGTCCTGAAACAAAAAAGAATTCAGTTCCAGTTAAAAAGTCTTCAGTAAAAGAATCAGTAAAAAAAGAAACTGTCAAGAAATCCGCTGCATCTAAAACTGCACAAAAACCAACTAAAAAATCTGCAAACCCAGCGCTTGAGAAACCGGTTAAAGGCCGAGGCAAAGCAAAAGCTGTAAGTGATGACGACGAAGAAATAGAAGATTTAGAAGAAATTGATCTTGAAGTAGATCTTGAAGTCGATCTAGCTGTTGCAGCCGAAGTTGAAGCAGAAGCCGAAACAATTTTGGCTGAAGACTTAGCAGATGTTGAAGCTGCTGCTGCTGAAATCGCTGATGCAGACGCGCTGGTTATTTCTGACGTTGATGATACGGATGAACCAGTCCAGCAAGTTGTCACTGCTGGTGCAACAGCAGATCCAGTTAAGGATTACTTAAAGCAGATAGGTAAAGTTCCGCTACTAAATGCTGAAGAAGAAGTTGAATTAGCAAAACGTATCGAAGCTGGTCTTTTTGCCGAAGAGTTACTAGCCACTCGTGGACCTTTCAAAGATCGTCGCCAAGGTGATTATGAATGGATCGCTGAAGACGGACAACGGGCTAAGAACCATCTGCTCGAAGCAAACTTACGTCTTGTGGTCTCACTTGCAAAGCGTTATACCGGTCGCGGCATGTTGTTCTTGGATTTAATTCAAGAAGGTAACTTAGGTCTGATTCGCGCAGTTGAAAAATTCGACTACACCAAGGGTTATAAGTTCTCGACATATGCAACTTGGTGGATCCGACAGGCGATCACACGTGCGATGGCTGACCAAGCTAGAACAATTCGTATTCCAGTTCACATGGTTGAAGTAATTAACAAGCTTGCTCGCGTCCAGCGCCAGATGCTTCAAGATTTAGGTCGCGAACCAACACCAGAAGAATTAGCACGCGAACTAGATATGACTCCAGAAAAAGTTGTTGAAGTTCAAAAGTATGGCCGCGAACCAATTTCGCTACACACGCCACTTGGCGAAGAAGGTGACAGCGAATTCGGTGACTTGATCGAAGACTCTGAAGCGATTGTGCCCGCGGATGCTGTTTCGTTTACGTTGCTTCAAGAACAGCTCGATTCAGTTCTCGACACACTTTCTGAACGCGAATCTGGCGTTGTGAAAATGAGATTCGGTCTAACTGACGGTCAACCTAAGACTTTGGATGAAATTGGCAAGGTATACGGGGTTACCCGCGAGCGAATTCGCCAAATTGAGAGTAAAACTATGTCGAAACTCCGACATCCATCTCGCTCTCAAGTACTACGTGACTATTTAGACTAGACAGTAACGAATCGACAACAACGACTCGACAGTAACGACCCGAGGAAAACAATGAAACAAAAAGCAAGCAAGATTGCGGCGATCGCGTTGGCATCTGCTCTAGTACTCGCAGCATGTGGCGGGGAAGAAGAAACAGTTGCTCCGCAAGATCAGCCGGTATCTGAAAATACACTTTGGCCACTAACTCAGTTACCTGGGCCAGAGGATGCCTTAACTCAGCCAGTCCTTGCGATCAAAGTCGAAAATGATCCATCGGTTCGTCCACAGTACGGCTTAGACGCAGCGGACATTGTGGTTGAAGAGCTTGTTGAAGGTGGACTTACTCGTTTCGTTACTTTCTTCCAGTCAAATGTTCCTGATGAAGTAGGACCAATTCGAAGTGCTCGTCACGTTGACGCTTCAATTGTTAGCCCACTTGCTGATTACTTCGTAATGTCTGGTGCATCAGGTGTAACTTTTGCTTACATTGACCAAAACATGCCAATTAACATCATGCGGGTGCTCGAAGGTGGTCCAGGTATGCACCGGACTAACTATCATCCAGCACCTCACAACGTTTTCGTTTACCCACTAGATGTCATAAGTGGAATTCAAACTGCTAAATCACCAACGGGTGGTTTGTTCGTTTACCCAGCGGCCGAAGTAGTTACAGATAGTTCTGCCTCGCCAGCTCCAACTGCCGCACAAAATGCTGCTGCAGCAGCAGGAGAAAGTGTTGCCAAGGTTGGTTTGGAATTTTCAAAAGGTAATAAACCTAACTGGACTTGGGATAACGCATCTGGCACCTGGTTGCGCGATGATGGTTCAAAACCACACATGGCAATCTCAGGCAAGCAGCTTTTTGCCAAGAACTTGGTAGTTCTTCGAGTTACAACAGTTGATGCTGGTTACAAAGATCCTGCAGGTGGTTATGTGCCACGTACTGTGCTTGAAGGTACTGGTCCAGGATTTGCAGTTCTAGGTAATAAGAAAGTCGATGTGACTTGGTCAAAGCCAGACGTAAAGTCACCGATTACTTTGACCGATGGCTCAGGAAATGTAGTTGGTTTACTGCCTGGAAATACTTGGGTAGAACTAATTCCTGAAGAAGGAAATGTAACTTTCCAATAGAACTAAAACAAAATGGGCGCCGAATTGGCGCCCATTTTGTTTTTAAGCCTTAACGATCCGCAAGTTTGTCTAGTTCGTCTTGAATCTCGACTGCAACGCTTCGCAATCTAACTTCATGCTGGCGATAGTGGTGACCGCAAAATTGAAGTGCTGAACCGTTTTCAAGATATACGCGAACGTGAGCCTGTGCGGCACAACGATCACAACGATCTGAAGCCGTCAATGGCGTGCGGGTTAATGTAGCGCTCATTTGCACCTTCCTTAGTTGATTGGAAAATCAACATCGCGTATTAATCTCTTATTCTGTAATTCTCTCAGGACTTACTGACAATCAACACGCCGAAATAGCCAAGTTCTCTACTGGCGAAGAATTCTCAAATTCACAAGGGCGGCGCGTAATCCATGAAAATCACAAAATGTTTCATAGGCTTAAAAGGTTATGGCGGTTAAATCCAAAAAGTCCTCAAGCAGTAAACCAAAAACTCAACCAGCAAAAGCAGCAAAGTCAACTGCGGCTAAAAGCTCAGCAGCTAAATCGGCGGTAAACCAAAGCACTGAATACAGTGCAGCAGATCTTTCGGTACTTGAAGGTTTAGACGCAGTCCGTAAACGCCCAGGTATGTACATCGGTTCCACCGATGGCAGAGGTTTAATGCACTGCCTATGGGAAATTATTGATAACTCAGTTGACGAGGCACTGGCCGGACATTGCAAAAACATCGAAGTTATTTTGCATGGTGACACTATCGCTGAGGTACATGATGACGGTCGCGGTATTCCGGTAGATGTTGAGCCAAAAACAAAATTAACTGGTGTTGAAGTCGTTATGACCAAACTGCACGCAGGAGGAAAATTCGGTGGTGGCTCGTACACGGCATCTGGCGGCTTACATGGCGTTGGGGCATCGGTAGTAAACGCTTTATCAAGTCGCTTAGACGTTGAAGTTGATCGCGAGGGTGCAACTCATGCGATGTCATTTCAGCGCGGAAATCCAGGTGTATTTAGTGGCAAAGACGATGAGGCTAAATTCACTAAACAAGGTGGTTTAAAGAAAGTTGGCAAGCTAGCCAAGAAAACAGCGACTGGAACACGAATTAAATTTTGGGCAGATCGGCAGATTTTCACCAAAGATGCTGCTTTTGATCTAAAAGCTATTCATGATCGTGCTCGGCAAACTTCTTTCTTAGTACCTGGTTTAAAAATTCGTGTCGTCGATAATCGAATAAATCAAACTGATGAATTTGTTCATGTCGGCGGTATTTCTGAATATGCAGAATTTCTTTCAACTGGTGAAGCCGTAACACCGATTATTCGACTAAAGGGCAGTGGCCATTTTCACGAAACAATCCCAGTTCTTGATGAACATGGACACATGAATCCACGTGAAGTTGAACGCGACATGGGAGTTGACATTGCTCTTTTGTGGAACTCAACTTACGACACAACTTTGCAGTCCTATGTGAATATCATCGCCACACCAAAAGGTGGAACACACGTCCAAGGTTTTGATCGAGCACTAGTCAAAGTGATCAATGATCAATTGCGTGCTAACCGCCTACTCAAAAGTGGTGAAGACACTGTAATAAAAGATGACGTGCAAGAAGGTTTAGTAGCAGTGGTCACTGTCCGCGTTTCTGAACCACAATTTGAAGGCCAAACCAAAGAAATTTTAGGTACTCCAGCAGCAACAAAAATCGTTAATGCTGTTGTTACTAAAGAACTAACAAACTGGTTTACAAACCCACCACGCGGGGCAAAGCCAGCAACTAAAGCCGCGCTTGAAAAAATTGCTAATGCTTCGCGCGCTCGAATTGCGGCTCGTACCCATCGCGATATTCAGCGTCGCAAAACCGCGCTTGAATCATCGACTTTGCCAGCTAAATTGAAAGACTGTCGCAGCGAGGATACCGAGCGAACTGAACTGTTTATCGTCGAAGGTGATAGCGCCCTTGGTACCGCAAAAACTGCGCGCAATAGCGAGTATCAAGCGCTACTGCCTATTCGCGGAAAAATTCTTAACGTCCAAAAGGCATCTCTTGCTGACATGTTAAAGAATGCTGAGTGCGCTTCGATTTTGCAGGTGATCGGTGCTGGTTCAGGTCGTTCATTTGATTTAGATTCAGTTCGATACAACAAAATCATTATTTTGGCCGACGCTGACGTTGACGGGGCACACATTCGGACTCTGTTGCTGACATTGTTCCACCGTTATTTAACCCCGTTGCTCGAGGCTGGTCGTGTATACGCCGCAGTTCCGCCGTTGCATCGGATTGAAGTTATTGGCGGTAGTGGTAAAAAATCTAACGAAGTGATTTACACCTATAGCGATGCTGAGATGAAAGCCACACTTGCTGATTTAACTAAGCAAGGACGTAAGTGGAAAGAGCCAATTCAGCGTTACAAAGGTCTTGGCGAAATGGACGCAGTTCAGTTGCGCGAAACGACAATGGATCCAGAGAAACGAACTCTCCGTCGGATAACGACAGGCGATGCAAAAGCGGCTGACGATGTGTTCGACCTTTTGATGGGTAACGATGTGGGACCGCGCAAAGACTTTATTATCGAAGGCGCAGCAAAGTTAGATCGAGAACGAATCGACGCTTAGCCTTCGGCTTTTATTTCGCGCATCGATTTTCCGCCCGTACCCCATTCGTCAGCAGATACGTCATTAATCGCAACGTGGACATTTTCTCGTTTCGCACCAGCAGTTTCGACAATTGCATCTGTTAGTGCACGGATTAGGGCAAGTTTTTGCTCAGTAGTTCTACCTTCAAGCATGGTTACTGAAATAAATGGCATGGTGCTCCTTCGATTAAATGTTTTGAGGCATTAATTGCCCCGTATTGACGTCATAAATAGCGCCACCGACTGTAACGCCTTTGGCTAGTAATGGGTGAGTGCGGATTCGAATCACATCTTGTTCAAGAGCAGCCAGTTGATCTTTTACGGTTCGAAATTCAACACTGCGTGTATCTACACCAAAATCATTCAAAATAGCCTTGTGTATTTCAAACTCATCTGAATTAGCCATCCGGCAATCTGTGTGAGGCACAACTAGCACCCGATTTACCCCAAGTAAAAAGGTGGCTAACACCAAAGTGCGCAGAACGTCTTCAGTCACCCGCGCTCCAGCATTACGAAGTATTTTTACGTCACCAGCTTGCATGCCAACCATTGATAGGGGACTAATTCGCGAATCCATACAGGTAATAATTGCCAAACCTTTGGCGGCGCGACCAGTTAAATGCTGGCTTTTAAAATCTGCGACAAACTGCTTATTGCTAGTCAGCACATCACTAAACGCAGACTCCGGAAAAGAAGAATTCACCTGCTTATTCTGTCACGATGCAGATTAGAAATTTGGCTTAGCGTTCACGGCACCAATTGACTTGGCTAATTTCGTTCCAGAAGCATCACGTTTTGCCAATTTTGCGGGAACATCAACAAAACCACCTGTTCCAGTAGCGGCATGAATTGGTGGGGTACCAGCAGCCGCTGT
>CAYVZD010000001.1:97297-100780 GCA_964456135.1 uncultured Bifidobacterium sp. | reverse complement strand
GCATCACTGGTGATCAATATTGCGTTACCTGAATCATCGGCAGTTTGGATTGCTCCAACTAAAGAATCATTACTTTCAAGTTTGAGAATGTTCCAGTCTTTTGCGCTACCGGGCACATCGTGGTTTACCCGTTTAATTTGTCCACTTGCAGTGAATACAACCAAAGTTGAATTGCTATCTGCCAGGTTCATGAGGGCTAAAGGTTTTTCATCCTTAGGCAAAGTCAGAAATTCTTTTATAGCGCCGCCACCAGCTGCCGTCAAATTAGCGTTATCAGGAAGTGCTGGTAATCCAATAACAGCAAGTCTTAACACTCGACCGGCACTTGTTACTAATCCAATCTCGCCGCGAGCAGATGACTTAACTACTGAACGAATTGAGTCATGGTTAACGCGTTTTTTGGCAAGTTCGAGCGGGGCTAGGGAAGTTGTTCGAGCAAGTAATCCGCTCGAAGACATAATTACAAAGCAAGGGTCATCTTCAATTTCCATCGAGCTAGAAGACGCAGCAGAAACAATTTCATCATCTGAAATCAAGTCACTACGGCGGTCGTCTCCGTAGAGTTCTGCCATTTCGTTTAATTCGGTAGCCACAACTTTCTTTAGTCGCTTACTACTGGTCAAAATCTCAGTTAAGTCAGCAATTATGGCTTGCAATTCTTTTTGCTCTTTTTGGAGTTCCAATTTTGAGAACTTGGTCAATCTGCGAAGTGGCATTTCCAGAATGTGATTTGCTTGTAATTCACTTAATTTGAATGTCTTCATGAGTCCCGTACGCGCAGCAGCCGTATCTTCACTGGCACGAATTAACTTAATAATCTTGTCGATGTCCAAAATTGCAATAAGTAAACCATCAACCAGATGCAATCTGTCTTGAGCTTTCTTACGGCGGAACTCAGAGCGTCGCTTTACAACTTCTAATCGGTGCTTAACGAATACATCGAGTAATTCCTTTAAGCCCAGGGTGACTGGTTGACCTTCAACTAGTGCCACATTGTTTATGTGGAATGAATCTTCTAGTGGGGTTTGTTTATAAAGCTGATCCAAGACTGCCTGCGGGTTAAAACCATTTTTGAGTTCGATTACTAGCTCTAAACCAGATTCGTAATCGGTTAAATCGATCACATCTGAAATGCCTTGAAGTTTTTTGCTGGTAACTAAATCTTTAATTCGCTCAATAACGCGTTCAGGTCCAACCTGGTATGGCAATTCACGAACAACTAGACCGGTTCGTTTTGCTGAAACCCGTTCAATGTCAACGCGCGCCCGAACTCGAAAACTACCTTTACCGGTCTCGTATGCTTCACGAATCCCATCAAGACCAACAATTAAGCCACCCGTAGGTAAATCTGGTCCTGGGACGAAGTCCATTAACTCGTCCAGTGTCGCTTTTGGATTATTAAGTATGTGTACAGCTGCAGCTGTTACTTCGCGCAGATTATGTGGCGGCATGTTTGTTGCCATACCCACGGCAATACCTGATGCACCATTTACTAATAACGAGGGGATTGCAGCCGGCAATACTGCAGGTTCTAATTCACGGCCGTCGTAGTTTGGATTGAAATCAACTGTGTCTTCATCGAGTGAATCCACCATTGCGTTAGCCGCAGCCGCTAACCGAGCTTCGGTGTATCGATATGCTGCCGGACCTTCATCAAGCGAACCAAAGTTTCCATGTCCATCAACGAATGGAAGGCGTAATGACCAAGATTGGGCCATGCGAACCAAAGCGTCATAAATTGCACTGTCGCCATGCGGGTGCAATTTACCCATTACTTCACCGACCACACGCGCAGATTTCACGTGGCCGCGATCAGATTTCAAATTCATTTGAGCCATCGTGTGCAAAATTCGACGTTGCACTGGCTTTAATCCATCACGAGCATCTGGCAACGCTCGCGAATAAATCACCGAATAGGCATACTCAAGAAATGAACCCTGCATTTCGCTTGCGACATCAATGTCAACAATGCGACCCCCCGGATTTTGATCCTGATCTTTATTCGACGTGTTTGATTTAGCCATTTTCTCTTTTTTAGTTTCTACGCTTGTTTGCTTTTGTTAATTCAAATAATTATTGATCAGATGGTCGATGACCAAACAAAATGTCATCCCAAGATGGAGAATCATCGACTACCGGTGCTGGATTAGAAACTGGCATCGGAACTGGAACAGTTGGATGACCAGGACCTGCCCAACCAGGACTGTCTAATTCAGCTTCTGGCTGCACATCTTGAGCCACAGTAGGAAGACCAACAAGGCGAGGTTTTGTTTCAACTGGAGAAACTTTTCGAGCTGCTTCTTTTGCTGCACTAGTGGCTTCGTCGAATAACCAGCGTGCCTCATCATCAAGAGCAACAATTGAGTGACCAAGTGGATCATAAATCCAAGATGCACCGCCAGTTCCAGTGCCAGATGCCCATTGAACTGTGATTGTCCAGCGGTTGTCGTCACGACGGTACGAATCCCATTCAAGAGTGAGGATGTCGACATTGCGGGAAATAAGTTGGCTCACCACGATGTCTTCTAATCGCATTTCACCATGAGGCCGGCGCACAAAAGTTTCGCGAGCTTTCGTTGAAATGTATAACCGCTCGGCATAAACCGGACCTGCGTACCGTTCAATTCGTTCTACTGAAACACCTGCGTCGAGAGCGATTTCTTTAGGTGACTCGCCTCGACGAATTCGAGTTTGAATGTCGCGCGGAGTAATTCCAAGTGAAACATCATTCGCGGTTGCCGGTTTTGGTGAATTTACGTTTCGAACTATGTGGTCATCTACGGCTACTCGAAATTCTTCGCCGTTGTCGTCCATAAAAACCAATGCGGAGTTGTCATCACTTCGACCAACGAAAATCAGGTCTTTCAAGTTTTTTCCTCCAAAGCTCTACGAATAGTTTCGCGTGAAAACCCCAGAAAATCGGGGTTTTTGGGGGGTGTGTCGCATGACGATTACCGAGAGGCGCAATGATGTATCCATGAGTGATGCAGCCCAAGACTACGCGAAGTTACTGAACGATCCAGATGTGGCTTTTGCCGTGGATCTGGCTCGGCGAGCAGGTGACTTACTTGCTGACCGTCCTGTCTCGCTCACGATTGAAACTAAGACCACAGATACCGACGTGGTGACTCACATGGATCAATTGGCCGAAGAACTGATAGTCGGCGCCATTGAACTTGGAAAACCCGAAGACGGATTGCTGGGTGAAGAAGGCGCCGATAAAAAGAGCACGTCGGGACGGCAATGGGTTATCGATCCAATCGATGGAACCATCAATTATTTGTATCAATTACCGCATTGGTGTGTCTCTATAGCTTTAGTTGAGGAAGAGACTAGGCGGGGAATTGTTGGTGTAGTCAATGCACCAACCCTAAATTCACTTTTTGTCAGCAGAGCTGGACATGGTGCATTCCGAATTGTTGGCCAGCAGGTCACCAAACTAAAGGTTTCAACCGAGGACCGGCTAAGTCATAGTTTGGTTGG
>CAYVZD010000001.1:93395-97197 GCA_964456135.1 uncultured Bifidobacterium sp. | reverse complement strand
AGATGCATTTATCCATCCAGATGCAGTAATTATCGGTGATGTAACTATCGGAGCCTTGAGCAGCGTATGGCCATGTGCTGTCCTTCGCGGTGATAGCAACAGAATTGTTGTTGGTGAACGTTGTTCAATTCAAGATGGGGCAGTTGTTCACACCACCTCGACCCTGCCAACTTTGATTGGCGATGAATGCACTATTGGTCACAATGCACATTTAGAAGGCTGCACCTTGCAATCTGGGTGCCTTGTTGGGTCTGGCTCGTTAGTACATCATGAAGCAATTGTTGAAACTGGGGCTTTAGTCGCGGCCGGCGCCGTCGTGACACATGGCACGGTGATTCCAAGTGGCGCATTAGCAGTAGGCGTCCCGGCTCGAATTAAAGAGGGTAAGGCAGACCCAGCGGTACTTGAATACTCAATCAAGGCTTACACCCAAAATGCGTTCGTATATCCCAAGGAAATGCGAAGAATTGATTAATCTAGGGGCGATGTCCGACCCAGCTTGGGCATAAAGTAGCCTCACGTTGCGTTAGGACTATTACCTAGCCATCACAGAATCGGGAGATGAACAGAAGTCATGGCAACTGACTACGACGCACCTAGAAAGACGGATGAAGAGTTAAATGAAGAGTCTCTCGAAGACTTAAAAGCTCAACATGCTTCTAAAACTGCGACGAGTGTCGATGCTGATGAAGCAGATTTAAACGAGAACTTGGAATTACCAGGTGCAGATTTATCTGATGAATCAATTACTGTTCTGGTCATTCCAAAAAAAGCTGATGAGTTCACCTGTTCCCGATGTTTCCTAGTGAATCATCGCAGCCAGTTAGCAAAAGAAGTCAAAGGCCAACCTGTTTGCGCTGATTGCGCCTAACCTTAATTCAATTCACGAAGCAGATGACTTCACTGAATCTGTCAATGCTTTAAGCACCTGCTTTGGCTTTCTACTTGAAAACTGCCAGTAAGGGTGCGGATCAGTTAGGTCACCTACCTGAACCAAAATTGATTCAGGGATTGATGCTCGCATAACTAGGTAAGCATTTTTAGGTGCTGGCAACCTTCTAGATTTCGCTGTTTGTTGTGCATCCAAAATTTGAGGCTGCGAAACAAATTTCAACGGAAGTCTGGCGTTACCAACCTGGAGAACTAGATCGTCAACTAAAACTATCGGGCTAGAAAAATACATAACCAGGTAAATAGCGATTGTGCTAAACCCAGTTAAGAAAAATCCAAAAGTGATTCCGTAGACATCTCCATATGCAATCCCTAGCGAAGCCGTCATAACAAAAATCAGAATCCAACTAAATGGCCCAGGAAGAAGCCGTTCTTTGTAGGCAACTATTTTTCCGTTAGAGCCTTCAGGAAATGAAGTCGCGTTGGCTTCAGTTGATTGCATACAGGTATTCTCTCACTTGTGATGGCAGTTCACTTCAGTCGATTGGATAGTCGAGCAGTTGTTCCAACTTATGCACATCCATCGGACGCCGGTGCTGATTTAGCATGTCTTGAAGACATTGAATTGAAACCTGGGCAACGAAAATTGATTCGGACTGGACTTGCGGTAGCTATCCCAGATGGTTTTGTTGGTTTAGTTCATCCACGCTCAGGTTTGGCACATAAACATGGAATCAGCATCGTAAATACACCGGGAACAATTGATTCTGGTTACCGAGGTGAAATATTAATTAATTTAATTAATTTGGATCCGACGGAAATTTTCACCGCCCCTGCTGGAAGTCGAATTGCCCAGTTGTTAATCCAAAAGTATGAAACGGCAAATTTCATTGAAGTTGATTCACTGACTGAATCAGATCGCGCAGATCGCGGTTTTGGCTCTACCGGATTACAAAGTTTATGACTAGTCCTAAGAACAGCTATGAAGTTATAAACGCCGATGGCTATTTGAAGTTTGGGTCATTATGGATTCCATCATTAAATGAACTAGACATTTCCGTAGAAATTACTCAGGACGATAAGCAGTTGCTCTCGTTAAGTCTGATTTACGCCAACTCAATTGCAAAAGTAGAAGTTTTCGCAGCAGCCAAAGACCATTCATCTTGGACAGAGACAAGATTCGAACTTGCGGCAAAACTTGAGGACGCCAAAGTCCAACCAAAAGTAATGAATGGAACTTTTGGCGCTGAGCTGAGTGCAATCATGCCAACTTTTGATGCCCAAGGTATTGCTCAAGTTCAAGCAGTGCGTTTTCTTGGCATCGACGGAGATAGATGGTTTATGCGAGTGACTGTCAGCGGAAATGGCGCTACTGATCCAGTAGCAATTTCGAAATTAGACGAGTTAATTAGTCAACTAGTTGTAGATCGCGGGGAACATGCGATGTCACCTGGATCACGATTGCCGTTAACTTTGCCTAGCAGCGAGAATGTTGCCGTCACACAAGACAACTTAAGAATCGAAATTTAAAAAGGTAAAGTTTAGGCATGAGCCGAGTCACTGACTATTTGAAATCTTTGGTAGAAAACCAAATTGATTTAGATTCGGCAGATCTTCGAAAGCAGACAGAACTAATCGGAGCCAGCGCAGCAGCGCAATGTATAGTTGGCGAATTTGTAAAAGTTCAGGGCACAATTAGGGCACTTCGTCATCGTCCCCAAGATAATTTCCCAATAGTCGAGGCCGAACTCTGGGATGGTAGTGGATACATCACATTACTTTGGATGGGCCGAGCCAAAATTCGCGGAATTTCGGTAGGACGAAAATTGATCGTGCAAGGCAGAATTTCACGGGGACCAAAACAACAACCAGCCATCTACAACCCAAAGTATGAGTTATTGCCAAATGAATAATCCAAAAGAGAATTTTTCCAACGAGTTATCTGACGACTTAAAACTTCTAACTTCATCACTTGGCGGCACCCGAGGAATGATTGAAAGTGGGGCACCAGCACTTGTATTTATTACTGCCTACGCTTTGACTTCTCAAAATCTACGGTTAAGTGTTTTTGCCGCAGTTGCAGTTGGATTAATTCTTGCCATCTTTCGATTAGCCAAAAGGCAGACACTTTCTCAAGTCACAGCAGGATTTATTGGGCTGGCGTTTTCATCTTGGTTAGCTATTTCAAGTGGCCAGGCGCAGAATTTCTTTTTACCTGGCATTCTGATGAACTTTGTTTACGCCGGAGCTTGTCTGGTAAGTCTGATTGTCAATAAACCTTTAATTGGGTATCTAATTGAATCGATTCGTGGCACAAAAACTGATTGGTTGAAAAATCGCGAATTACTTCGTAGGTATCGAGCTATGACTTATTTGTGGTTCGGAGTTTTTGGCTTAAGAGTTCTCATTATGACTCCGCTTTATTTTGCCAATCAGATTGCGCTACTTGGATTCTTTAGATTGGCACTTGGTTTACCACTTTTTGCCTTAGCTGGTTATATCACCTATGCCATGAGCAAGCGGCAGACTAACCCTTAAGTAATTTAGCTAAGGCTTGTTCTTGTTCTTCAACTGCAATAAACAGTAATTCGTCGCCAACTTCAAGCGGATCATCGGCCGATGGCGTAATTACTTTCTTTTCGCGCAAAATCGCAACTAACTTAGTATCACTTGGCCAAGCAACATCGCCCACTCTTTTTCCGGAAAGTGAACTTGTCGATTCCAATGTGTATTCGAGTAAATTAGCCTGACCTTGGCGAAGTGTCATAAGCCGGATCAAGTCACCAACTGAGACAGCTTCTTCTACCAATGCAGAAAGAATGCGCGGAGTGGATACTGCCGTATCAACACCCCATGCTTCGTCGAACATCCATTCATTCTTTGGATGATTGACTCGGGCAACAACTCTCGA
>CAYVZD010000001.1:90558-93295 GCA_964456135.1 uncultured Bifidobacterium sp. | reverse complement strand
ACCAACTTGACCTGCTCCAGCAATTGCAATTCGCATTAGTTAGCTCTTTCCAAGTTTTTCAGCCACAGTAGATAAGTTTTCGGTATTTGCTAGTACGTGAATAACATCACCATCTTGCAGGACGGACTGTTCATCAGGAATTATTGCTTTTCCATACCTGGTAATTACTGCAATGTTGCAATTGGCTTGACTTTCAATTTTTGAAATTGAGTGTCCGATCCAGGTTTCGTGATAAGCAACTTGAGCAAGAGTGACACTGCCACTCGGGTCATGCCAATCTTCAGTCGCACCTATTGGATTTACGTGACGAAGTATCTGATCGGCTGTCCATGAAACAGTTGCCACAGTAGGGATACCCAATCGTTCATAAACTTCAGCCCGTTTTGGATCATAAATACGGGCAATAACATTTTTTACCCCAAAAGTTTCACGTGCTACGCGGGCAGCCAAGATGTTGGAGTTGTCACCAGAAGAAACCGCAATGAAGGCATCGGCTTTGGAAATACCAGCTTCAGTTAATCGATCACGGTCAAATCCAATCCCGACAATTTTCTGTCCGGCAAAACTCTGACCCAAACGTTTAAATGATGTTTCGTCTTGATCAATAATTGCGACTGAATGACCAAGATTTTCGAGTTCTACAGCGACAAGCGAGCCGACTCGACCGCAACCCATTATTACGATGTGCACGAACTAAAACTACACGTCTCTTTGTATTTTTTACATCGGACATAAGCCCAACCTTAAAAAGAGTTAGCAAAGGACGGGCGTAGGCTCTCCTTGTGGCAAAAGTTACTTCGGCGGCAAAGCGACTTGCTTTTGGGCGAGCTTTAGCAAGCGAAAGAATGGGAGAGACGTTACTCCCGAAAAGAATTGCACTTCCAGTTTTTGCCTCTGATGCCATGTCTAGCGTTGCCTACGCTTCTGAAGAAATTCTTCTTGTACTCGCCATGGGTGGCATTGCACTTCTTACCAACTCAATTTATGCAGCCTTAGGCGTCGCACTTGTAATGATTGTTGTCGTACTTTCTTATCGGCAAAACGTAAACGAGTATCAAAGTGGCGGCGGCGACTATGAAATCGCTACCGTAAATTTAGGACCAAAAGCGGGAATCACAGTAGCTAGTGCTCTACTTGTAGATTACGTTCTTTTAGTTGCAGTATCGATCTCTGCAGCAGTGGATAACTTAAGTTCAAGTATCACTGTTTTGCATGACTACAAAGTTGAGTTAGCGGTCGGCCTGATTATTTTCTTAACAATGATTAATTTACGAGGCGTCAAGGAATCAGGAACTGTTCTGGCGTTTCCAACATATGCGTTTTTACTCGGAATTTTTTCAATGTTCGTCTGGGGATTCTTCCGAATCTCAAGAGGTGAGCAGGTTCTTGCCGAAAGTTCGAGTTGGCAGATTGTGCCTGAGGGTGAGTTCACTGGTCTGGTTTTAGCTTTCTTGCTCTTGCGAGCGTTCACTTCAGGTTGCGCGGCGCTAACCGGTATTGAAGCAATCAGTAACGGTGTGCCTGCATTCCGACCACCTAAAGGAAAAAACGCAGCAACTACGTTGACTCTTCTAGGCGCTATCGGGGTAACCATGTTTATTGGTATAACTTTGTTGGCCCAAATCACTCAAGTAAGAGTTACCCACGACGATGCATTATTAATCGGTAAACCAGAAAATGTTGAGCAAAAAACGGTAATTGCTCAAATAGCAAATGCTGTGTTTAGTGACTTTCCGTTATTAGCTGGATTTATTGCCTTAGTAACTGCATTGATTTTAGTTTTAGCAGCTAATACTGGTTTCAATGGTTTTCCGTTACTTGGTTCAATTTTGGCCCGAGATGGTTTTCTGCCTAGGCAACTGCAAAAGCGTGGGGATCGATTAGCGCATAGCAACGGCATTATTGCCCTGTCAGCATTAGCCATTCTTTTAGTGGTGGTTTTTGAGGCTGAAGTTACTTTATTAATTCCACTTTATGCAGTTGGGGTTTTCACTTCCTTTACCTTTAGTCAATTTGGCATGATCCGCCACTGGACTAAGAAAATTTCAGCAGAAGTTGATCCTGCCGCCAAAAGCGAGATGGTTCGAAAGCAGCTAATTAATCGAATCGGTTTTTCCCTTACCGGTGTGGTTCTAGTAATTATTTTGATCACCAAATTTACATACGGTGCTTGGATTTCTATCGCTGCAATGGCAGTTTTTTATTTCATCATGCGCTCAATATCTGATCATTATGCAAAAGTTTCAAAAGAACTTGAAGTAGACGATGATGAATCGGTTATTTTGCCAGCGCGCGTTCATGCAATAGTGCTTGTTTCAAAAATTCATAAACCAACTCTTAGGGCTTTGGCTTATGCGCGCGCTACACGTCCAACAACGCTTGAAGCAGTCACCGTAGCCGTAGATCCAGAAGAGACTGAACTCTTCGAAGAAGAATGGGAGCGCCGTGAAATCCCGGTTACGCTGACGGTTTTACATTCGCCATACCGAGAAATTAGCCGACCGATTCTGGATTACGTTCGATCAATTGCCCGTCAAAGTTCACGAGATTTAATCACAATTTATATTCCCGAGTATGTAGTCGGAAAATGGTGGGAACAACTGTTACATAATCAGAGTGCACTTCGGCTTAAAGGTCGCCTACTTTTCACCCCAGGAGTGATGGTTGTATCTGTCCCATGGCAGCTGGCATCAAGTGAGTTAGTGGATTTAGATCAAGGAATTCAGAGTCGAAGTGA
>CAYVZD010000001.1:81945-90458 GCA_964456135.1 uncultured Bifidobacterium sp. | reverse complement strand
ATTAGAAAAGCTGATGACTAAAGCAACCGAACCGGTAAAAGTTTTACTTGGTGACCAAATCACTTTACGGATAGACAAAGTTGCAAATGGCGGTTTTTGTATTGGCCGTCATCAAGGTCAGGCGGTATTTGTCAGACACAGTTTGCCGGGGGAGTTAGTAACAGCCGAAATCACTGAAGTAAATAAAAGATACTTACGTGCTGATGTTGTAGAAGTGCTCGAGGCAAGCGTTCATAGAGTGGATCCACCTTGTCAGTATGCCGGGATTTGCGGTGGATGTGATTGGCAACATAGTGAATATGAATATCAACTGGATCTTAAAAGCGCTGTTGTAATTGAACAGTTGGCACATTTGGGCCAAGTTGAAGTTGTAAACCAAAAACCGCTTTCTGAATTTAAAGTTCAATCATTAACAACTGCAGAAAATGGACTACGTTGGCGAACCCGTAATCGTTATTTCAACATTGCTGGATATTCCCTTGGCATGCGTATGGCTCGCTCTCATTCTGCGGTGGAAATTGGCGACTGTTTAATTTCGACAAATGGTTCAGTTGAATTAGCTAAAACTGGATTACATCTTGGAACTCCAGAGATCGCCACAGCGCAGAGTTCAACAGGTCAAGTTGTTTTGGTAGATCAAAACGGTGGACCTTGGCTAGATGAATCGGTTGAAGATAGATCCTGGCGCATACACGCCGGCTCATTCTGGCAGGTACATAAAGATGCACCAGCTGTATTCGTGCAGCAAGTTCGAATATTTGCACAACTACAAGAGTCGGATCGGCTACTTGATTTATACGCAGGTGCTGGGTTGTTTGCAGCTTGTCTTGCTAAGGATGTAGGAGATACCGGCGAAATCGTTGCTGTTGAAAGTTCCATCAATGCTGTTCGCGATGCTCGTAGATCATGCAGTGATTTAGGGAATTTAACGCTAGTTACTTCTGACGTTGAACAATGGTTAGCAAAAAACTCACAAATAAATTCAAAACAAAAATTTGATGTTGTAGTACTCGATCCACCAAGAACTGGAGCAGGTCAAAAGGTAGTCGAGCAGATCTCGAAAATAACTAATCGAACAATTATTTACGTAGCTTGCGACCCTGCGGCACTAGGAAGAGATACTGGATACTTAAAAGAATGCGGGTGGGAAATGTCTGAACTTGTTGGGTTGGATGCTTTTCCAAATACTGCACATGTGGAATGTATTGCTAAATTTGTTCCAGCCAATTAATTGCAAAACAGCGATGCAGTAGAATTAAAGTATCTTGACATCAAGATACTTTAAGGAGCTAAATGAAAAGCCTTGACTCTTTCGGTGCGAAGACCAAATTCAAATCAGGTTCAACAGAAGTTGAAATTTTTTCGCTATCGAAGTTGAGCGGGGTAGATCGATTGCCGTATACCCATAAAGTTTTACTTGAAAATTTACTGCGCACTGAAGATGGCGCGAATGTGACTGCAAAACAGATTGAGTCTTTAGCAAATTGGGATGCAACGTCCCAGCCCACAGATGAAATTCAATTCACACCTGCAAGAGTAATAATGCAAGATTTCACCGGTGTGCCCTGCGTAGTCGATTTAGCAACTATGCGAGAAGCATTTACCAAACTCGGCGGAGATCCGAAAAGAATTAACCCGCTTGCACCAGCCGAATTAGTCATTGATCACTCGGTTATTGCTGACTTTTTTGGACGCGAAGATGCAGCGCAGGCAAATGTTGAACTTGAGTACCAACGAAATGGTGAACGCTATCAATTTTTACGTTGGGGACAAGACGCATTTACAGACTTCAAAGTTGTCCCACCTGGCACTGGAATCGTGCACCAAGTAAACATCGAAGCTTTGGCACGTGTAGTCATGGTTCGGGATGGCTTGGCATATCCAGATACCTGCGTCGGAACAGATTCACACACAACGATGGTTAATGGATTAGGTGTACTCGGTTGGGGTGTAGGCGGTATTGAGGCTGAAGCAGCAATGCTTGGCCAACCCGTTTCAATGTTGATTCCTAGAGTTGTTGGATTTAAATTATTTGGCACGTTGCCAGCCGGAACTACTGCTACCGACTTAGTTTTAACAATCACTGCAATGCTTCGTAAACATGGTGTAGTAGGAAAATTTGTTGAGTTTTATGGCAATGGCGTCAGTTCAGTAACCCTGGCAAATCGCGCAACCATCGGAAACATGAGTCCAGAATACGGATCTACTGCAGCAGTGTTCCCAATCGACGAAGAAACTTTAAATTACCTAAGACTCACCGGTCGCACTGAAGATCACATCGCGTTGGTAAAGGATTATGCCCAAGCTCAAGGTTTATGGCATAACCCATCAGTTGAACCTGTCTATAGCGAATATCTTGAACTTGATTTAGCAACTGTTGTTCCTTCGATTGCGGGACCAAAGCGACCACAGGATCGAATTGAATTAGCAAAAGCTGCAACTGCCTTTACTGAAGCGTTATCGACATATACCGATAAGCCTGATAAAACTGCAAAAGTTAGCCAGAGTAACAGCGAATTTGAAATCGGTCATGGTTCAGTTGTTATTGCAGCAATCACGTCATGTACTAATACTTCGAATCCATCGGTTATGTTGGCAGCTGGTTTACTGGCAAAAAAAGCAGTTGAAAAAGGATTAACTCGTAAACCTTGGGTAAAAACAACTTTGGCTCCCGGATCCCAAGTCGTAACTGACTATTACAACAAAGCTGGACTTACTCCATACTTAGACAAACTTGGATTTAACTTGGTTGGCTATGGTTGTACAACATGTATTGGCAACTCTGGGCCTCTTGATTCAGAAATCTCTGCAGCGATACAACAAAACGATCTAGCCGCGGCTGCAGTACTTTCTGGAAATCGAAATTTCGAAGGTCGAATTAATCCAGACGTAAAAATGAATTATTTAGCCTCACCGCCATTAGTTGTGGCTTACGCAATTGCGGGATCTATGGACATCGATTTAGCTAAGGATCCACTAGGCAATGATCAAGAGGGTAAGCCGGTTTACTTAAAAGACATTTGGCCAAGTGTCGATGAGGTTGCTCAAATAATTGATCAATCAATTGATCCACAAATGTTTACCGCAAGATACCGGGATGTGTTTGCTGGTGATGAAAGATGGCGAAACTTAAATACGCCAACTGGGGATACTTTTGCTTGGGACCCGAGAAGCACATATGTTCGTCGACCACCATATTTTGAAAACATGCCGGCAGAACCGACACCAGTCCAGGACATTTCTGGTGCGCGGGTACTAGCCAAACTAGGAGACAGTGTTACTACTGATCACATTTCTCCGGCTGGTTCGATCAAGGCTGATAGCCCTGCTGGTCGTTACCTGACTGAGAATGGAGTCGACAAAAAAGATTTCAACTCATATGGTTCACGTCGAGGAAATCACGAAGTGATGATTCGCGGAACTTTTGCCAACATTCGATTAAAGAACCAACTACTTGATGGAGTTGAAGGTGGATTTACTCGAGACTTCACTAAACCGGATGCACCACAAACAACTATTTACGATGCATCGGTTGCCGCAGCTGCAGCTGGAGTTCCGTTAGTCATACTTGCTGGTAAAGAATACGGATCTGGTTCTTCCCGAGATTGGGCAGCAAAAGGAACTGCTCTCCTTGGTGTGAAGGCGGTAATTGCAGAATCTTATGAACGTATTCATCGATCCAATTTGATCGGTATGGGAGTGCTACCTTTGCAATACCCAGATGGACAAAGCGCAGAATCATTAGGTCTGACCGGAACTGAAACCTTCAATATCTCGGGCATCACCTTGCTGAACGAGGGAACAACTCCTAAAACCGTAAAAGTTGTAGCTACGAGCGAGACTGGAAAGTCGATTGAATTTGACGCTGTAGTCCGCATTGACACACCCGGAGAAGCCGATTACTTCAGACACGGTGGGATTTTGCAATACGTATTGCGTAGTTTGCGTGCAGCATAAATCCATTAAAGTTGCGGATTTCTGGGCACAAGTAAACTTGGTAGTGTCTAATGGCGATTGCTTGCAGGCCATAACCGAAGGGTGAATACGTGTTAGATCGGATAACTTCACCTGCCGATTTAAAGGGTCTTACTTATCAAGAACTAAATTTGCTTGCTAGTGAAATTCGCGATTTCTTAGTTTCAAAAGTTGCAAAGACTGGCGGTCATCTCGGACCAAATTTAGGCGTGGTGGAATTAACGTTAGCGATACATCGCGTATTTGAATCGCCTAAAGATCCGATCCTTTGGGATACCGGTCATCAAGCCTACGTTCACAAAATTGTTACTGGTCGGGCAAATCAATTTGATAATTTGCGGCAAGAAAATGGTTTATCAGGTTATCCAAGTCGCGAAGAAAGTATTCATGACGTAATCGAAAATAGTCACGCTTCTACGGCACTGTCTTACGCAGATGGAATAGCCAAGGCGTTTGAAATCCATGGCGAAAAAGATCGACACGTAGTAGCGGTAGTCGGAGATGGTGCGTTAACCGGTGGGATGACCTGGGAGGCCATTAACAACATTGCTGATGGCTCACAGCGATCGATTGTGATCGTAGTTAATGACAATGAGAGATCGTATTCCCCAACTATTGGTGGTATGGCACATCACTTGGCCACACTTAGAACCACTAAAGGTTACGAAAAATTTCTTGAGTGGGGTAAAGGTGTTTTAGAACGAGCCCCTGTAGGTGGACATTTAGTCTTTGAAGCTCTTCATGGCATGAAGAAAGGAATTAAAGACTTTGTTGCTCCGCAAGGAATGTTCGAAGATTTAGGTATTAAGTACATCGGACCTGTGGATGGGCACAATGTTGAAGAACTTGAGTTTGCACTTCAACGTGCAAGAGATTTTGGTGCGCCAGTTATTGTTCATGCAATCACTGAAAAAGGTCGCGGTTATCGCCCAGCTGAACAGGATGATGCTGAGAAATTTCATGCAGTAGGCGTAGTTGATCCAGAAGATGGAAAACCTTTAAAAGCATCTGCGGTCTCTTGGACAAATGTGTTTAGTGAAGAACTTGTAACACTTGGTAATAAGCGCCAGGACATAGTTGCCATAACCGCTGCGATGTTGGGACCTACCGGTTTAGAAAAATTCAAAGCCAATTTTCCTGATAGAACTTTTGATGTTGGCATAGCTGAGCAGCACGCAGTAACAAGCGCTGCTGGCATGGCTCATGCTGGATTACATCCAGTTGTTGCGGTTTACAGCACATTTTTAAATCGAGCATTTGATCAAGTAATTATGGATTGTGCACTGCATAATGCTGGCGTAACTTTTGTGTTAGATCGTGCAGGTATTACCGGCGACGATGGACCAAGTCATAATGGAATGTGGGATTTAGCTCTTCTTCGAATAGTTCCTACTCTTGAGTTAGCCGCTCCACGTGATGGGGAACAATTAAAACTTGCGTTAAATAAAGCAGTAGAAAAATCTGATCACCCAACTGTGGTTCGCTTTCCTAAAGGTGCATTAGCAGAGCCTGTTTTGGCGCAAAAGACTTTGCCGTTTGCAGACGTACTTGTTGATAATTCAGATCCAGATGTGACGATAATCTCGATCGGCGCACTTGCTGGCGAAGTAATTAAAGCTGCTGAAATTTTAAAAACTGAAGGTTATCAAGTTCGCGTAATTGATCCAGTTTGGTCACTACCCATTAATCCAGCATTAGTTGCCGACATTCAGGGTAGTTCTCTCGTGGTAACAGTGGAAGACGGCGTAGTTTCTGGGGGAATAGGTGAAGCAATAGCGAGTGCTTTGCGCAATTTAACTGCCGAAGTTCCTGTGGTAAATCTTGGGATCCAAAAGGAATTTTTACCACAAGCAAACCGCGCCGTGTTACTGACTAAATTCGGACTAGACGCAAAGAGTATTGCCAATTCTGTGCGCCAAAAGTTGCAAGCCACCGTTGGTTAATTTATTTCTAAGCCTTCAATAACTATTTTGCTAACCAATTCACGTTGCCAATTTCGCACTCTGTTTTCACTAAAAATCTGATGAAGAGTTTCTAAATCTGTTGGCCTGTGCCAAACCGCCCGACGGATAACTTCTGGTGAAATTAAATTTTCAACCGGAATAACTAATTCTTGTGCCAAATTTGAAAGATCCGAACGTATTTTTTCAAGTTTTGCAAACAATTCTGGATGACGACTTTGCCAACTTCGTGGATGAGGTGGGCTATCAGACTTAACTTTTAATTCAGGTAGTTCCTCGCTGCGCAGATTTAACCCAGATTCAAATGCCTTCTGCCAAGTTTTCAAATTACGTTGTACACCGCGTAATTTGATAAACGGAAGTTCTAAAACTTTTGTCCATTCAGTCTGCTCACTGATTGCAATAATCTGGCTATCGTTGAGGATTCGGCCACTGGCAATATCCAAGTTCTTTGCTAACTCATCTCGAGCTTGCCAAAGCGATCGAGCAATAGCCATTTGCCTGCGGTCTTTAATTTTGTGAATTCCTGATAAACGACGCCATGGGTCATTTCGTACGATCGGTAAAGTATTAACTCTTACGTGCTCAAATTCTTCTCGAGCCCAATGAATTTTATTCTGCGCAGTTAATTCATTTTGCAAAATGTTCCATAGGTCTATAAGAAACTCAACATCAAGCGCTGCATAGGCGAGCCACTCATCCGGTAGCGGACGTTGCGACCAATCTGCTGCGCTATGTTCTTTTGCAAGTGAGTAGCCAAGATGAGATTCAACCAATGTTCCTAATCCAACTTTTGGTAAACCCAGCAGGCGGCCAGCTAACTCAGTATCGAATAATTCGCGAGTAGGAGTAAGTCCAACTTCAGCTAAGCAAACTAAATCTTGACTTGCCGCATGCAAAATCCAGTCAGCATCACTAATAGCTTCCTGAATTATTGTCAGTTCCTCAAAGCCTGTTGGGTCAATTAAAAAAGTGCCACTTTGTTGGCGACGCAGTTGAACAAGATATGCACGTTGACTGTACTTAAATCCACTTGCGCGTTCAGCATCTATGGCAACTGGTCCAACGCCAGATGCCAGAAGTTGCGCTGCTTTATTAAGTCCCCGTGCACTATCTATTAGTTCGGGTAATCCATCTCGAGGAATCTCTATTCGAGTAAATTGTGTTTCAGTTTCAGTCATTTATTAGCGATTTCGGGAAATTGCGGTTACACCTGGTGGAAGTGGTGCCAAACCAGCAGTTTGTTCGACAAAACTAAGCCAATTAGCCAACTGCTCACCGACATCGACCGAACTTGGAGTCCAAGATGCTCTAACTTCAACATCTGCACTCAATTCACGATCTTCGATACCCGCATAAGATTTTGAAATTGTTCGGGTGACTGTTCCGCTGATGTCGTGGAAGCCGTGCTCTGATTCATTTAATGCCTCAATTAACCATGCCCAAGCGACATCATCAAATAAGTCATCAGTTACGACATCTTTTTCGATTGGCGCTCGCACAAATGTCACAATTCGAATATTGCCATTCCAAGTTTCTTGACCTGATGGATCATATAAGACAACAAATCTTCCGTTGGCTAAATCTTTATCATCAGCGTCGACAACATCTAACGCAAGTGCAAAACTGTGCGGTGCTAATCGAGCTGGTGCAGGAACTTCTTCAATTAGAAATTCTGGTCGCAGTTGTAAATTAGAAAGGCTTGTTACTACTTGCTCCCAAACATCCATGGGTTCACCTTCAGTAGTAATCATTTTCATTAGTTCCAGCCTATATATCGAGATTGCTCCAATTGCCTTGGCGCGCCGCCAAAAATTAAGCAGTTAGCGATTAATGCCGCCATTCTCATAAGCGATAGAGTTCTGGGATGGCCGCAATACTTGCATTACTTTCAAGCTTTGCTTGGGGTACCGCTGATTTCTTGGGTGGCATCCTTTCCAAAAAGCGCAATGCTGTTGCAGTAATTGGTGGGTCTCAACCTTTTGGACTAATTGCAATATCAATTGTTGCCCTGCTATCTGGACAATTTTGGTTTAGTAGAGAAGTTGTTACTTACGGAGTCATCGCCGGATTAATTGGCATGGTTGCCTTGATGGCGTACTACCAGGCGTTGGCAACAGGTCAGATGGGCATAGTCGCTCCAATTGGATCTCTTGGCGTTTTAGTTCCGTTAACTTATGGATATTTAAATGGGGAAGAACCAACAGTTATCCAGAATGTTGGAATCGCAATTGCAATTATTGGCGTTGTGTTAGCAAGTGGACCTGAATTTCGCGGCGATGCAGCTATTAAACCGGTAGTTCTTGCTTTTATTTCCGCAGCAATGTTTGGTTTCACGGTGCTATTCATGGCACGAGGCGGTGAACTAAATCCTGCAGGAACTGTTGTGATGATGCGCGTCGCCCAAGTTTCAGTAATGGTAAGTATTGCTCTACTGTTGCGAACTTTTGGTGGGCTCGAGAAGCAAGATGTTCCGATCCTTGCGTTAACCGGATCGCTAGATGCGCTAGCAAATGTTTTGTTTACGACAGCTGCTGGTTTGGGACTAATCGCAATTGTTTCAGTATTAGGTTCGCT
>CAYVZD010000001.1:71832-81845 GCA_964456135.1 uncultured Bifidobacterium sp. | reverse complement strand
TTACGACAGCTGCTGGTTTGGGACTAATCGCAATTGTTTCAGTATTAGGTTCGCTTTTCCCAGTTGCTACAGCCCTGCTTGCCTGGTGGTTCTTAAAAGAACGATTATTGCCGATTCAATATGTCGGAATTTTTGTAACTATGGCCGGAGTGGCTGCTATTACCTCAGGATGACTTAGGTTCAAGCTTTAACGAGATTGAATTAATGCAATATCGCAAATCGGTTGGAGTTGCGTAGCCTTCCCCAGCGAATACGTGACCTAGATGTGAGTCACAGTTTGCGCATCTGATTTCAGTGCGAACCATTCCATGTGATGTATCAGTAATCTCAATTACTGCATCTTTTGCTAGTGGAGTGAAGAACGATGGCCAACCGCATCCCGAATGAAATTTATGATCGCTTCTAAATAGTTCTGCATCGCATGCTCGACAGCGATAAACACCTTCGGTTTCAGTGTCGGTGTATTCGCCAACAAATGGTGCTTCAGTGCCAGATTCTCGAAGGACATGAAACTCAGCAGGACTTAATTGAGCCCGCCACTGCTCTTCAGATTTTGTTACCTTTGGCTCACGCATAGAACTTAATTTACCGCTTAATTCGTAATACGCGATGTGAGCCTAATTTGGCAGTAATTCGGTTAGGCCAATTCTCGATTGCACTATGTACTGCTGTTTTGCTCGCAGGATAGCCGATAATTCTTGGTGAAATCGTGATGTCTAATTCATCTACTAAATCTTCTGTGATTAATTGTTCAAGAACTTCAGGTCCGCCTTCACTGACAATTCGAAAAAGTCCAGTTTTGTGAAGGTAAGTGACTACCGTATGAAGATTTAAGGGACTTGGAAGTTCAACGACTTCGCTAACAGATGTTAATCTCAATCGGTTTTGCGACCAGTTCTCGGTTTCATTTTGTTCAGTTATGAAAATTGGGGGATTATCGCGATTAGCAAAAAGTCGACTGCCAAGATCGAAATCTAAGCTTTTACTTAACACGACAAGTTTCGGACTCACTTTATTTAAATCTTGATATTCACCCTTTAATCTCGGTGTTTGATAATCCTCTTTTCGAACAGTATTAGCGCCAACTAAAACAGCATCACTTATGGCTCGCAAAGTCAGTAGAGCTTTTAAGTCCAGAGGACTAGATAATCCTCTGGATGATCCATGTTCGTCAATAAAGTGACCATCTTGGCTCATCACCATATTTGCGCGCAGGTGACGTTTTGCTGTGGTGAAATAAAAGTTGGCAAGTTCCGCCACACTTGCATCCGTCAGATCCAACTCCACGTTGCCATCCTTGCATAGGCTTGGGAAATGCTCAGTTTGTGTTCGCGCGTGCCGGTATTGGAGGCGCAACACATTGTTGAATTTTTCTCACCACCACCAAGGTTTTCTAAAGTTAGATTTTCAAATTATCAACCAAATCCCGACCATCCTTCTCAAACTTCGGCGCTAATTGCAATGCAAGAATTTGCCAAACCAAAAGAGTTAAAGAAATCATTTTGGTCCGCAAGAAATAAGTCAAATGTTGGTCGCGGTATTTACTTAGATGGCGGCTTTGGTGTTGGCAAAACACATTTACTCGCAGCGCTCTATCACGAATTTTCAGGAAAAGTTGCTTATGCAAGTTTTGTGGAATACACAAATTTAGTTGGAGCCCTTGGTTTTGAGAAAACAGTTGCGGCGCTGAGTTCTTTTGACTTGGTATGCATTGACGAATTTGAATTAGATGATCCCGGTGACACAGTCTTGATGAGCACTTTGTTAAATCGCCTAGTTGAACAAGGGACCAATTTAGCGGCGACAAGTAATACTTTGCCTGACCGTCTTGGCGAAGATCGCTTTGCTGCCGATGACTTCATACGAGAGATTCAAGGACTAGCTGCCCATTTTGAAGTGTTGCGGATAGATGGTCCTGATTATCGACATCGTGAAAATGAATCAAGTGCTGCGCCAACTACAGAAGCACAATTATTACAAGGCGGTGAACATGAGTCTTTTGATTTCATGTCAGCCCTTGATGCACACTTGCAAAAAGTTCATCCGAGTGCCTACGCAAAGCTGTTTGATGGGGTAGTACAGGTAAATGTAGCGAATTTATTTCAATTGACGAATCAGGCGAATGCTCTGCGCTGGGTAGTTTTCATAGATCGTATGTATGACTTGGAAATTCCATTTGCCTACAGTGGTGAAGTAATTGATCAATTATTCTCAGCTGAAATGAAAACTGGTGGTTACCGGAAAAAATATTTCCGAGCCTTATCGAGATTAAGTGCCTTAAGTCGCGAGGCCAAAAAACATTAAGCGTGGTCGATACAGGACTCGAACCTGTGACCTCTTCCATGTCAAGGAAGCGCGCTAACCAACTGCGCCAATCGACCATTGTCTTCGTGGTTGAGGTGGAGACGGGATTTGAACCCGTGTACGCGGCTTTGCAGGCCACTGCCTCGCCTCTCGGCCACTCCACCGCTGAAATAACTCGCGGTTTGCGAGTTCTTTTCGAGCGGACGACGGGATTTGAACCCGCGACCCTCACCTTGGCAAGGTGATGCTCTACCAGCTGAGCCACGTCCGCGTGTGGGTTAATTGAATAAACCCGACTGCGTTACCTTATCCCAAAAACCGCTATCGGATCAAAATAAGGTGTTTACATGGATCAACGAGTGGCAATCGGAATCTTTGGCGACAAAGTTGCCACTGATTTGCTGCAAGTAACACATGATCCAAAAGATCTTGATCTTGGCGGTTGGTGGGCAGTTACCCAAACTTTTGAAGGATCTTTTACTGCATTCAAATTTGGCACTATCAGTCCAGTAAAAGATTTCGATTTTGGTTTCAGAGAATTTAACCCAGTAAACCTCGCTAGCTGGCGACCTTCAATGGATCAAACTGAATATGAAAATGCAGTTAAGTCCATTCAAGATGACATCAGTAAAGGGTGGGTATACCAAGTAAATCTTTGCTACGTCCTTTCCAACGAATTAGAAAAAGCTTTTGATCCAATTGCGCTTTACTTTGAGTTAAAAAAACATAATCCGGCACCGTATTTAAGCGCACTCTATGTTCCTAAACATCAATCTGGGTTAAGCGATGATGTTGCAATCACAAGTGCATCACCTGAATTATTTATCAGTAGAAAGTTCAACGAAATCAAATCAAGTCCGATAAAGGGCACAGCAATTACCGAGGGTCAACTACTTGAAAAAGATCGAGCCGAAAATGTCATGATTGTTGACTTAATTCGAAACGATTTGTCCCGAGTTGCGATCGACGGTTCGGTGAATGTTCCGGAATTACTCAGGGTAGAGCCACATCCAGGGTTAGTTCATCTAGTAAGTGATGTACGCGGAACCGTAGATTCGCAAGTTTCTTGGCAACAGATATTTGATGCCATGAGCCCACCTGGCTCAGTAAGTGGTGCGCCAAAAAGTAGTGCATTGGAAGTTATTTCTCGCTTAGAACCAGTGCCCAGACAAATTTATTGCGGGGCATTTGGTTTCATCGATGTCAATAACAATGAGGCAGTTTTGGCTGTTGGTATTAGAACTTTTTGGCAAACAACCTCACATGGAAAAAAGTACTTAAATTTTGGCACTGGAGCAGGCATCACTTGGGGTAGTTCACCTGAGTTGGAATGGCAAGAAACACAATTGAAAACCAGAAACTTACTAAAAGTTGCCGCAACAAATGTTGAATAGAGTTGAGTTGTGTCAAAAACCATAAGTTACGTAAATGGTCAATTGCTCGAAAGTGATGTTGCAGCCATCAGTATCTTCGATCACGGTTTTACAGTTGCTGACGGAGTATTTGAAACAGTAAAAATAGAAAATGGTCGAGCATTTGCACTTACTAGGCATTTAAATCGACTAGCAAATTCCTGTGCTGGACTTGGAATAAAATTCCCAGGCCTGGAAATACTTGAAGAAGCAGTTTCGCAGGTATGTAAATATAATCAAGCCATTGAATTAGGACGCATGCGGATCACTGTGACTAGTGGGGAAGGTCCACTCGGCAGCGATCGCTTAACCGGTGAGCCAACGTTAGTTATTTCTGTTGCGCAACAGGTGGCTTGGCCTGCGACAAGTGAGATTCTTTTGATGCCATGGATCCGAAATGAAAAGTCGCCACTTGTTTCGTATAAAACCACTTCGTACGCTGAAAATGTTTATGCCTTGTCAATTGCAAAAGAGCATGGTTTTGGCGAGGCAATTTTCCTAAATAGCTTGGGATTCCTGACCGAAGGTACCGGCAGTAACGTCTTTCTGGTAAAAAATCAAAAAGTACTTACTCCGAGTGCACATTGTGGGCTATTAAAAGGCGTTACCAGAGACTTGGTAATTGAATGGGCTAGCAATCAATTCGAAGTGATTGAATGTGAAATATCTCAAGAAGAATTCCTAGCCGCCGACGAAGTCTTTATTACTTCCACGACTCGAGACGTATCGCCAGTAAGCAAGATAGCCACTCTAGATAATTCGTCTAGAATCAACAACGTTAGAACAATTCAAGTTGGCCCGATTACTCAGGAGATAGCCAAAATTTTTAAGGCTAAAAGCGAACAGATGAGTAATCCATGATGACGCAGGCGAACCAAAGAAATTCAATCGGCTCTCAAATTCGAGGGTTTTACCGAGAGCGTAGAGCAGCGGCTAAAACAAATAGAGCTATTGATGCAACGTGGAAACTTATTGTTTTAGTAGTTGGTTTAACGTTACTTGGCTTGGGGTTATTTTTTCTTTTATTCCCAGGACCTGGTTGGGCTATTTTAATTTTAGGGTTGATCGTGCTTGCCTCTGAATACAGTTGGGCTAATCGCTTGCTACATCCGGTTCGCAAATTTACTTCAGGTCTAGCCATTAAATTACTGAGCGATGAATATAAACAGCGAAGAATGCACATAGGTTTAGCAAGTTCATTTTTGATAGTTGTGGCCCTTTACGCCTACTGGAATGAATGGGGCTTAACTCTCGATGGCCTTAGACAATTTGGAAACTGGTTTTTAAATACTTGAGATAGGCTTGGATTCTGACCTAACCAAATAAAAGGAATATTCGTGCCAAAAGTTTTAGTTGGCGACCAGAAGGTTGCAACTGAAATAGCCCCTGGCGCCACCGCATTCGACGTCGTTGGCGACAAAGCCAGGCAAGTGGTCGTTGCAAAAGTAAACGGTAAATTGGTCGATCTTTCAACATTGCTAAATGATGGCGATGAAGTAATCCCGGTTTTAATTTCTGAACCAGAAGGTTTATCTGTATTACGCCATAGCGTTGCACACATTGTTGCCCAGGCAACCCAGAATTTATTTAGCGACGTGAAACTTGGAATTGGTCCACCCACAAAAGACGGTTTCTTCTATGACTTTGGCACTAACCGAACATTTACTCCGGATGATCTTTCGGCTATCGAAGCTGAAACTGTACGAATTGTAAATTCAGGTCAGCGATTTAATCGTCGGGTAACTGATCGAACCAACGCTCGCCAGGAATTGGCTCACGAACCATTCAAAATTCGGTTACTCGGTGAAGATGACCGTGCTCAAGTTATGGCCGAGGACGTTATGGAAGTCGGTGGAAGCGAATTAACCATCTACGACAACATTGATTTGAGATCTGACGAACGTAAATGGTGCGATTTATGTCGTGGACCACATGTTCCGGATACTAGGTACATCGATGCTAGAGCAATAAAAATAATGCGTTCATCTGCGGCGTATTGGCTTGGCGATCAGAAAAATGAATCGATGCAGCGTGTTTATGGAACCGCTTGGCCAACTAAAGATGATCTAAAGAAATATTTAACTTTCTTAGAAGAAGCTGAAAAACGTGATCATCGCAAGTTAGGTGTCGAATTAGATTTATTTAGCTTTCCGGATGAAATTGGAAGTGGGCTTGCTGTCTTTCATCCAAAGGGCGGAATTATTCGCCGCCAAATGGAAGATTATTCGCGTGTGCGTCATGAATTGGCTGGATATGAGTTTGTCTATTCACCTCACATAACTAAATCCACTTTGTTTGAAACTTCTGGCCATCTTGATTGGTACAAAGAGGGAATGTTTCCGGCAATGCATCTTGATACCGAATTCAATGAAGACGGGTCAATCAAGCGTCAAGGCCAAGACTATTACCTAAAGCCAATGAACTGTCCGTTCCACAATTTGATTTATAAATCAAGAGGACGCAGTTACCGCGAATTACCACTACGCCTATTTGAATTTGGTTCTGTTTATCGATACGAAAAATCAGGTGTAGTTCATGGTTTAACTCGAGTTCGGGGCATGACCCAAGATGACGCACACATTTATTGCACACGCGAGCAAATGCCAAATGAATTAAAAAACCTCTTAACTTTCGTTTTAGATCTATTGCGTGACTATGGTTTAGATGATTTTTATTTGGAACTTTCTACGCGCAATCCTGAAAAGTCGATCGGATCAGATGCTGAATGGGAAGAAGCCACCAAGGCGCTCGCTGATGCAGCAAGTGCATCCGGACTTGAATTAGTTCCAGACCCAGGTGGAGCAGCTTTCTATGGGCCAAAAATTTCGGTTCAAGCCAAGGACGCAATCGGTCGTACCTGGCAAATGTCGACAATCCAAGTCGATTTTCAATTGCCGGCACGTTTCGAATTGGAGTATCAATCAGCACAGGGCGATCGACAACGTCCAATAATGATTCATCGGGCATTATTTGGATCAATTGAGCGATTCTTTGGTGTGTTACTCGAACATTATTCTGGGGCATTTCCGCCATGGTTGGCTCCGGTTCAAGTAGTCGGAATCCCGGTTGCTGGTTCGCACAATGGTTACCTTGAGGATGTGGCTAAACAGTTGGCCAGCCAAGGCATTCGTGTTGAAGTTGATACTTCTGATGAACGTATGCAAAAAAAGATTAGAAATGCTCAAGGTCAAAAAGTTCCGGTGATGCTTATTGCTGGTGACGATGATGTGAGCGCAAATGCAGTTTCATTTAGATACCGTGATGGCTCCCAAGAAAATGGGGTACCTGTTGCCACGGCTATCGAAAAGATCGTTCAGTTAATAAAAGATCGTAAGCAACTGTGACGAACTTGTTCGATAAAGATAGGTGGTCCAGACTCTGGGCACCCCATCGACGTTCATATTTACTTTCGGAAGCTGGTCAATTCAACGATTCAACTTGTCCGTTTTGTATCGCTCCTAAACTAAGTGACTCAGAAGGCCTAATAGTTTTTCGTGGTGAACTGTGTTTTGTGGTGATGAATAAATATCCGTACAACACCGGGCATCTTTTAGTTTGCACCTATCAACACACAGCTTGGTATGACGAAATTTCTGAAGCTGAACGTGCTGAAATGAGCGCGCTAACTTCAATGGCTATAAAGGTATTGAAAAAGATAAATGGTGCCCAAGGATTTAATGTTGGGTTAAACCAGGGTGAGGTAGCTGGCGCGGGTGTCGCAGGGCACATTCATCAACATGTTGTACCACGCTGGGCAAACGATAGTAACTTCATGCCAATAGTTGGTCAGACTAAAGTCATGTCTGAGTTGATTGAAGATACTAGAGTTCGTATTTCAAATGCGTGGTCGAGTAACTAAATAGTTAGAGTGTTTTGGCCTGATCACATCATCGGCTCGAATTCGACTATCAAAAAAAATTGAATTTTTTGGCATAACGTCCAGATCAATTTTTTGATCGCCAGTTGTTAAAACTTCGAGCAGTTCATCATTTTCGCCTGGCCAAATTCTGGCCACACCCAAAGCAATTCCTATGCCAAGAGTGTCATGGCATTGTGCTAACTCTTTTCCATGACCGTTTTCAAACACATCAGGCACCCAAACTGGAGCGAGACTTTCTAGCCAACTTTCAATTTGAGTTGAACTTACCCATTGGTCGATCGGTAGCACAGTTACTAAATGACTCTGGAGCCAAAGTTGACGAAGTTTAGGGAAACTAATCGGGCTGCCGTCTTTATGTTTAGTAATCAAGTCATTTTCTAAGTCACTGTGTAGTAACTGATCAATCAATTCATTGTGATCATCGCTCGTTAGCGCTACATGTTCTTGATCAGCCGGTTGAATAGTTCCATCAGGCAAGATAATTTCCTGACTCAAAACATCCAGAAGACCGATGTATTTAGCTTGCTCATCATCCACAATGGGGAAGTAGCGAATTGCGATGTCTTCATTCAGTACTAACTCGGCTAGCGCTAGAGCTTCGTCAAAATCTGCTCGTCCCTGGACCGTGTTTATAGCCAAAATTAATCTAGGCAGGTCATTATCTTTGGCGATGTTCCAGCAAGAGATAAATTCACTACTTAATCCAAGGTCTCCATCAAGGACTCCAAGTACTGCATCGCAACTGGCTAAGACTGATTCGGTGGCTAAACCGTCATTAATGTCGAGCAGCGAGCAGTTAGTGGGACAGATTGTTGCTAATTTTTCTAATGTTTCAACATTGGCACCTAAAACTCCCACCACAAGTGGCTTTCTTATCCGGTCTGCAGATTCCGGATTGGAAGTCGGTAGCATCATCTTTAGTTAATGCTAGTTGAGCTTTAGGGGATCGTTGTGCTGGACAACGGCAAGATGCGAAAGATTAGTGCCAAGAGTATCGATCCAGTCGCAAGATTTATGCTCAAAAAAGGTATCACTGCAGATTTTGTAACAATAACCGGAGCATTAATAGCTTGTTTGATTTGTAGTGTTTTCTTAAGTCAAGGGGAATTTTTTATCGGCGGTATTCTGCTAAGCCTTGTCGGGATCAGTGACTTACTCGATGGCACTATGGCGAGACAAAGTAACACTGCCGGGCCTTGGGGTGCATTCTTAGATTCAACTTTAGATCGCATTGTCGATGGATTTTTATACGGCTCAGTTCTTTTCTGGATTGCAACTAGTGAAGAATTAAACAATGCACTCTTTATAGCAGCGTTAGTTGCAGGTTTAACGGCTCAAATCACGTCATATGCAAGAGCTCGCTGGGAATCGGTAGGAGTTATCGGCAAAGTTGGCTTAGCAGAGCGGTCCGAGAGAATGATTGCACTTTGCTGCGCTTTTATCTTGACTGGTTTTGGACTGAATTTAGTACCTATAGTTATTTACGTTTTGGCAATGGCTAGCACTTTCACAGTGATGCAACGGATTATCTTTGTGCGTAGACAATTAAAGAAATGAAACCTAAAGAACTACTAGTTAACTTTGGATATTGGTCCGCTTGGAATGTTGCGGGCAAACTACCCGATCAAGTGATTCGCAGATTATTTTCATTGATTGCAATAATTTTGTGGAGAATAAAATCCAAAGGGGTTTTACAACTTGAGTTGAATTTAAGTCGAGCGCTAAAGCTTGATCCGCAGAGTGCTCAGATTAGAGACTTAAGTAGAAAAAACATCACAAATTATTTTCGGTATTATGCTGAAATTTTTCTGCTACCAAAATGGAATAGTGCTCAAATTCTGCAAAAAGTAGAAGTTAGAAATTTAGACCCAGTATTTAAAAGCGTAGAAAAAGGTGGCGTTGTCTTAGTTCTACCGCATAGTGGCAATTGGGATTTAGCAGGCGCTTGGGCTGCGAAAACTTTTGGTTCACTTTGCACTGTCGCCGAAAGATTAAAACCAGAGGGTGTCTATCGAAAATTCCTCAAAATGCGCACTGAAAAAGGTCTAACCTTATTGCCACTTGCAGGCGATGGAAATCCATATGAGTTTTTGAAAGATCACTTAATAAGCGGTATGCCGGTTGCTCTACTTGGAGATCGAGATGTATCTGGCTCTGGGATGCTAGTTGACTTTTTTGGTGCTCAGGCAAAATTACCAATTGGTCCAGCGATGCTAGCCCTAGATACTAACAGTCCAATTTTTACTTGTTCTACCTGGTATGAAAATGAAAAATTAATTATTGAATTCGATGATGAAATTGTCTATCAATTTGAGTCACTTTCGGGTCGACAGCTGATTAAAGCAGCACAAGATTTAACCGGTAAAGTTGCCAAGAGATTTGAGCGGCACATAAATAATCATCCAGAAGCTTGGCAT
>CAYVZD010000001.1:38164-71732 GCA_964456135.1 uncultured Bifidobacterium sp. | reverse complement strand
TAAAGTTGCCAAGAGATTTGAGCGGCACATAAATAATCATCCAGAAGCTTGGCATCAACTTCAGCCAATTTGGTCTGACTTAAATATTCAAAAAAGAAACGACGAACAGTGAAAATAGGAATAGTTTGCCCATATGCCTGGGATGTGCCAGGTGGTGTGTCAGCACACATCAATGATCTTGCTGTTGCGTTAATCAAAATGGGGCATCAAGTAAGTGTGCTGGCTCCTGCTGAGTCTGACGAAGATCTACCTGATTTTGTTACGTCAGCTGGTCAGCCCAGAGCGGTTAAATACAACGGGTCAGTTGCGCGGTTAAGTTTTGGTCCAGTTACTGCTCGAAAAGTTTCCAAATGGATCGAAGAAGGACAATTTGATGTCCTTCATGTGCATGAACCGCTCGCCCCAAGTCTTTCTGTACTTGCAGTTTGGGCTGCTAAAGGCCCCATCGTTGCCACCTGGCATTCAAGCGTTGATAAATCCAGAATGATTCTCAGTTTGGCAAAGTTAGCTCAAACTGCAATGGAAAAAATTTCTGCTCGCATTGCAGTCAGCGAAGCTGCTCGAACCACTTTGATAAACCATGTAGGTGGTGATGCGATCATCATCCCTAACGGGGTTGATACTTCTTCATTCATTGATGCGCATCCAATATCTGGGTGGCCAGGTGATGGTAAAGCACTAGTTTTCCTGGGCAGAGTTGATGAACCGCGTAAAGGGTTAGCCGTTCTATTAGAAGCATTTCCGGTTGTCCGGCAAGTGTTTCCCAATTTACGTCTTTTGATAGCGGGACCCGGAGATCCTGAAGAGTTAATCGATGAAGTTCCTGCAGTGCATCGAAATGCGATTGTGCACATAGGAAAGATTTCCAATGATGAAAAACCAGATGTATTTGCTTCTGGAAACATCTATGTCGCACCAAATACCGGTGGTGAGTCTTTTGGCATAGTACTCCTCGAAGCTATGGCTAGCGGTGTGCCGGTAGTGGCAAGTGATTTACACGCCTTTGAACGAGTTCTTGAATATGGAAAATCTGGAGTTACATTTAAAAATGAAGATGCACAAGATCTAGCAAAAGTGCTAATTAATCTGTTAAGTGATGAGTCGAGACTAATGGAGTTAAAGAACGCTGGCTATGCAAGGAGTGCCAGTTTTGATTGGGCGCTAGTAGCTAATCGAGTTCTGGAAGTTTACGAATCCGTTCATCTGCTAGGAGTGAAAGTTGAACCTGATTTTGCTGGTCAAATGTTAGGTCGGCTAAGTAGATTACGAATAACTCCAGAAAGAACCGATGTATATGAGCGCTGAAATTGGTTGGTCAATTGCTGCTGCGCTATTCGCTATTTGGTATTTATCGCATCAGGCCGGACGACTTGATCGGCTCCATCACAGAATCGAGTTGGCGACAATTGCCCTTGATGGACATTTGAATAGACGAGCAGGTATAGCTGCCGAATTAGTTTCACTTAATTTTCTAGACCCAGCCCTCGAAGCATATTTAATGCAGTCGGCTCATGATGTATTGGCCGGAGAAGATTTACCAGATCCCATGCGACTAAGCGATGAATCTGAACTGACTGAGGCACTGGCTGACGCTTTTGAGGATGAAGAAGATGTTATGGAGTTTCGCAAAGACGCGGCCATCAATTTACTTATGGATGAGTTATTGACAGTTTGCAAGAAAATTGCGCTAGCCCGTGGATTTCATGCCGACGCAGTACGAGACTGCCTAAATTTGCGAGACCAAACTTTAGTTCGGTTGTTTAGGCTTGCCGGTAGAGCAAATAAACCAGTGGCTATCGCATTTGATGACCGAATCCCTGCAGGATTGGCGCGCTAAGCCAACTATTTAAAACTCGGCTAGAATTTCCGGAGCAACCTAGATTTTTAACAAAGAGGAAAAATGGCTGGCGAATCAGGCGTAACCGGTACCACCAGAGTAAAACGTGGCATGGCTGACATGCTTAAAGGTGGCGTCATCATGGATGTGGTAAACGCCGAACAAGCAAAAATTGCCGAAGATGCTGGTGCAGTTGCAGTTATGGCACTCGAGCGGGTTCCAGCTGACATTCGTGCTCAAGGTGGCGTAGCTCGAATGAGTGATCCCGACATGATTGAGGGAATCATTAATGCTGTTTCCATTCCGGTTATGGCTAAGGCTCGTATTGGACATTTTGTCGAAGCTCAAGTTATTCAGAGCCTCGGTGTTGATTACATTGATGAATCTGAGGTTCTAACTCCGGCAGATTACGCACATCACATCGACAAGTGGCAGTTCACGGTGCCATTCGTTTGTGGAGCGACAAATCTAGGCGAGGCGTTACGTCGTATCACCGAAGGTGCGGCAATGATCCGCTCAAAGGGTGAAGCAGGAACTGGTGATGTATCGAACGCCGTAACTCACATGCGCACTATTCGCGCTGAAATTAATCGGTTGAAGTCGATGAGTAAAGATGAACTCTACGTAGCCGCCAAAGAACTTCAAGCCCCTTACGAATTAGTTACGGAAGTTGCCGCACTTGGTAAGTTACCTGTGGTGTTATTCACTGCCGGAGGTATTGCTACGCCAGCAGATGCCGCAATGATGATGCAATTAGGTGCTGATGGTGTATTTGTTGGTTCTGGAATTTTCAAATCTGGAAATCCAGTACAGCGAGCAAAAGCAATAGTTCAGGCTACTTTGCATTACGAAGATCCAGCCAAGGTTGCTGATGCATCACGAGGTTTAGGTGAAGCAATGGTCGGAATTAATGTCGCAGACATTCCAGTACCACATCGGTTAGCAGAGCGCGGCTGGTAAATATGTCTACCCCGAATATTGGGGTGCTCGCCATACAAGGCGATGTGCGCGAACATGTTAATCACTTAGCTGCTTGTGGAGCACAGGTTTCCCTGGTAAAAACGGTTGAAAGTTTAGCTAAAGTTAATGCCCTTGTTATTCCTGGTGGTGAATCAACCACAATGAGTATCCTTGCGGTAAAAAATAATTTGATTGAACCGCTAAGAGAAGCAAGCAAGAAAATCCCCATGTATGGAAGTTGCGCCGGTCTAATTATGCTTGCGGATCGAATAACAGATGGTCGTGATGATCAACAAACGATTGGTGGACTCAACATAACGGCTCAACGTAATGCATTCGGGCGTCAAGTTGATTCATTTGAAATCGATCTAAAAATAAAGCAAATCGGCGAGCCTGATTTTCATGCCGTTTTTATTCGAGCACCACTTGTTTCGCAGGTTGGTTCAAATGTTGAAATTTTGGCGACCTTGCCAAATAGTGATCAAGTGGTTGCAGTTCGTCAAGATAACATGATGGCCACCTCGTTCCATCCAGAAATAGTCCCAGACTTTAGAATTCATAAGTACTTTCTAGATATGGTGAAAGCAGCATGAGCGGTCATTCCAAATGGGCAACTACTAAGCATAAAAAAGCAGTTATTGATGCACGACGTGGAAAACTCTTTGCCAAATTAATAAAAAACATTGAAGTAGCTGCCCGTACCGGTGGCGGTGACCCAGCTGCTAACCCAACTCTTTTTGATGCAATTCAAAAAGCTAAAAAAAGCTCAGTTCCTAACGACAACATAGATCGTGCAGTTAAACGTGGCTCAGGACTGGAAGCCGGCGGAGCTGAATATCAAACGATTATGTATGAAGGTTATGGACCTAATGGCGTAGCACTTCTCGTTGAGTGTTTATCAGATAACCGAAACCGAGCGGCATCAGAAGTTCGAGTAGCAATGACCAGAAACGGTGGCAACATGGCTGACCCTGGATCTGTTTCATATTTGTTTAATCGAAAAGGTGTGATTTTGGTTTCTGGAGCTGGAACCACAGAAGATCAGGTACTTGAAGCAGTTCTAGACGCTGGCGCTCAAGAGGTTAACAATTTAGGCGAGACTTTTGAGGTTATTTGTGAAGCTACAGATTTAGTTAAAGTACGTCAGGCCATCCAGGCAGCCGGACTTGACTATGAATCGGCCGAAGCCACATTTGTGCCTGATTTAACCATCCCGCTTGATGCAGCTGCAGCCGAAAAGATGTTTAAATTGATTGAGGCTCTGGAAGATTCTGATGAAGTCCAAAACGTTTATGCCAATTTCGATGTTTCAGATGAAGTTTTGGCGAAATTAGACGCCTAACCTCAAGTCGAAATACTCAAGATAAGTATGTGAGCCTGCTAGGCTTTCGAACAAATGTTCGGAAAGGCGATCTGAATGCGGGTACTAGGTATCGACCCTGGTTTAACTCGGTGTGGTGTGGGCCTAATCGACATAGACGATCGGGCCAAGCCAACATTTGTTCATGTCGATGTAGTCCGAACTTCTAACGAATTGGATCTATCGGCCCGCTTAGGTCTGTTACATAGCCAACTGAAAACTGTAATTTCTGATTTTGGCCCAGATGTAATTGCTATTGAACGAGTATTCAGTCAGTTAAACGTCAAAACCGCTATGGGTACCGCACAAGCAAGCGCTGTGGCCATGTTGATCGCCAACGAAAAAGAATTACCTGTCCATCTTTATACGCCTACTGAAGTGAAGGCTGCCGTAACAGGATCAGGTCGAGCTGATAAGAAGCAAGTTACCCAAATGGTTACCCGACATTTGAAGTTAACTCAGTTACCTAAACCAGCTGACGCAGCAGATGCTTTGGCATTAGCGCTTTGTCATGCCTGGCGCGGAATAAGTCAAGAACGGATTATGGCTGCAGCCCGAAAAGTCGGAGTAACGTTGTGATTGCTGTAGTAAGTGGAAAAGTTCTAGAGACCAGAATAGATGGCCTAGTTATCAATGTTGGTGGAATTGGACTTTTTGTTCTGTGTGCTCCCGATTTAATTGCCCGGGCCAAGATTGGTGAAGAAATTTCGGTAAATACTTCACTTGTTGTTCGAGAGGATTCGTTAACTCTTTTCGGTTTTGAATCTGTGCTGAGTCGAGAATTATTTGAAATTGTCCAAAGCGTGTCTGGATTTGGCCCGAAACTTGCATTTACGATTTTGGCTGCCATGTCGCCGGATGAGTTTCGCGAGGCAATCGCAAATGAGGATGTTAATCGGTTGAAGCAAACTCCAGGAGTTGGGGCGAAAGGAGCTCAGCGCTTGGTTCTTGAACTTAAAGATCGGATTGGCTTTTCAAGTAATCAACTTAAGTCAACCAACGCCACGAGTAATTGGAAGATTCAATTAGAGCAGGGTCTAGTTGGACTCGGATGGTCAACAAAAGACGCAAATAAAGCCATTGCGACTGTGGCACAAGAAATAAGTTCAGATGATTCGAACGGTGAAGTTGAGATTGCCTTGTTACTAAAACGGGCGCTACAAATATTGGCTAAATCATGACCGATAAATCTGATGAACTTGACCAACGCTTAATTAGTACTAAGAGTTATTCGGATGAACTAACAGCAGAGTCAGCTCTTCGACCAAATAATCTAAGCGAGTTCGTTGGCCAAGTCAGAGTAAAAGAACAACTCGGATTAGTTTTAGCTGCCGCTGCCGGTAGAAATTCAAATCCTGATCACATTTTGTTAGCTGGACCACCGGGATTAGGTAAAACAACGCTGGCAATGATTATTGCTAATGAAATCAATAGTCCACTGCGGATTACCAGTGGTCCAACAATTCAACATGCTGGAGATCTTGCCAGCATTCTTTCGAGTTTGGTTTCCGGCGAAGTTTTGTTTATTGATGAAATTCACCGAATGAGTAGAGCAGCGCAAGAACTGCTCTATGTGGCGATGGAAGACTTCCGAGTAGATGTGATGGTAGGTAAAGGTCCAGGAGCCACTTCGATTCCACTTGAACTTCCACCATTTACTCTGGTGGGCGCAACAACTCGGTCGGGATTACTACCTGCACCGCTGCGGGACCGTTTTGGGTTTACTGCGCATTTGGATTTTTATGAACAAATTGAATTGATCGCGATTCTGAAACGGTCTGCAACACAACTTGAACTAGTCATTGATGAAGACAGCGCCTATGAACTTGCAAAGCGATCACGTGGTACGCCACGAATAGCGAATCGGTTACTCAGACGCGTTCGAGACTATGGACAAGTTCACCATTCAGGATCATTAAGTTTGGCCAGCACCAAGGCAGCCTTAGAACTTTATGAAGTTGATGATTTAGGTCTGGATAGATTAGATCGTGCTGTCCTTACAGCGTTGATTGACAATTTCAATGGCGGGCCAGTTGGCTTATCAACTTTGGCGTTAGCGGTTGGTGAAGAACCAGAAACTATAGATTTCGTCTGTGAGCCATTTTTAGTAAGAAATGGATTTCTAACACGAACTCCACGAGGAAGACAGGCAACAAGTTTGGCTTATCAGGCACTCAACCGAAAACCACCTGTTGGGTCAGAATTATTGCTAGATTTCCAGCCATCGGAAGATTAGACGTTTTCGAGTAAATCCTGTTTATCGACTAGGGTATAAAAGTCCAGATAAGCATTAACTAAAGGATTTTCGTGGCTTCGTTTTACCGTCCGATCCGGTCCATTTTCATTTTCTCTTTAGTTGTAATTGGGCTAGGTGTTTGGTCAATAGTTGGAGGCGAATCTCTTTCACCACGTTTGGGATTAGATTTACGCGGCGGAACCCAAATTATTTTGGCCCCAAAAACTGCGTCAGGGCAGATAAGTACAGAGCAACTTGCTCAATCCGTTTCGATTATTCGCCAGCGGGTTGATGGATTTGGTGTGGCCGAAGCTGAGGTTACTACGCAAGGCCAAGGTAATAGCGCAAAAATTATCGTCTCGTTACCGGGTGAAACTGATCGTGGAGTGGTTGACGAATTAAAATCGACCGCAAAGTTAACTTTCCGCCAAGTTATTACATTTGATTTGGGCAGTCCGGCACCTGTTCCAAGTAGTTCGGCCAGTGAAAGTCCTGCGCCACTTCCTTCTGTAGATCCAGCCCAATTAATTCCACCGATCCAGTCGGCAACACTTGATGATCAATTAGCTGCAAGATTTGCGGCCTTGGACTGTGCTAAATCAGATGTCTTAAGTGGTGGTGCTATTGATGACGAAACTCAGTATTTAGTTACCTGCGATGAAGAAGGTTTATACAAATATGTTTTGGGCCCTGCGGGATTATCTGGAACTGACATCTCAAATGCCGTAGCTGGATTACCTCAACAAGGTGCAGGTGGCTGGCAGGTTGACTTAACCATGACATCTGAAGGGGCCAAGAAATTTGCGGATGTAACAACCCAGTTATCAAGTCAGCAAACTCCGCAGAATCAATTCGGTATCGTGCTCGACGGACTTGTTGTCAGTGCACCGCAGGTAAATGAGCCAATTCTTGGTGGTAGCGCAACCATTAGTGGCACTTTTACCGCCGATGAAGCTAGGGCCTTAGCTCAAATACTTAAGTATGGTGCTTTGCCGATCACCCTTAACGTTGATGAAGTTTCACAAATTTCGCCAACGCTTGGTAACGATCAACTTAGAGCCGGTGTGCTAGCAGGAGCGTTTGGCTTATTGCTGGTAGTTCTTTATCTCTTGGGCTATTACCGGGCCTTGGGGTCTGTAGCGGTTGGTAGTTTGATTTTGGCCGCACTAATTCTTTATTTCGTTACCGTAATTTTGGGTAATGAAATCAATTTCACCATGACGCTTTCGGGTATTGCCGGTGCGATTGTTGCAATAGGTATTACTGCTGACTCTTTCATTATCTATTTTGAACGTATCCGCGATGAGTTACGTGAAGGAAAAAGATTGAAAGCTGCGGTTGATGCAGGTTGGTTACGGGCGCGCAGAACTATCTTGGCAGCGGACTTCGTATCTTTACTCGGTGCGGTCATTCTGTATTACTTATCAGTGGGTAACGTTCGAGGATTTGCCTTTGCTTTAGGCATAACAACTTTGATCGATATCTTTGTTGCCTTTTATTTCACACGTCCACTTGTGGTGAAAATCGCTCAAACAAAGTGGATGGCCAAAGGCTCAACAATGACTGGAGTTTCACCTAAACGGTTGGGATTCGTAGAAAATACCCAGGAGGTGGCTCTATGAGGGGACTAAGCCAACTTGGTAACGAACTTTACCGTGGCAGTAAATCTTTCAACATAGTTGGAAATCGCAAAGTTTGGTACACGGTCAGCGCTTCACTTTTAGCCCTATCCTTTGCTGTTCTTGGAATTCGTGGACTCAATCTTGGAATTGAATTCAAAGGTGGCGCAGAATTTACTGCTCAAGTTGCAAATCCAACTACCCAAACTGTTTCTATTGCCCGCACAGCAGTAGCCGAAACAGGTTCTACTGCAGAATCAGTAACCATTGTTGGTGGCGACAAGATTCGTGTTCAGACTCTTTCGCTATCGACGGAACAATCTGTCGAAGTCAGTAAAGCTTTGGCAACAGCACTTTCGGTGAATGAGCAAGATGTAAAAATTCAGTTAGTTGGACCAACATGGGGAAGTGAAGTTTCCCAAAATGCTGCCAGAGCTCTGGTTGTCTTCTTGGTTTTGGTTGCTATCTTTTTGGCAATATATTTTGAATGGCCAATGGCTGTTGCTGCATTAATTGCACTAGCTCACGACGTAATTATTACGGTGGGAATATATGCATTGTCTGGGTTCGAAGTATCACCGGCAACTGTAATTGGTTTTCTAACAATTCTTGGTTATTCGCTTTATGACACTGTTGTGGTTTTCGACAAAGTAAAAGAAAACACCAAAGGTATAACGGCTGGTAGTCGGATGACATATAGTGATGCAGCAAATTTAGCGGTCAATCAAACTTTGGTCAGAAGTATAAATACGACCATCGTTGCAATTTTGCCTGTGGCAGCTATTTTGATCGTCGGGATCATTCAACTTGGCAGTGGAACGTTAAATGACCTTTCGTTAGCTTTATTTGTTGGCATGATTGTTGGAACTTTTTCATCAATCTTTATCGCCACACCATTCTTGGCTCAATTAAAAGAACGCCAACCTGAGATGAAAGCGTTACGTAAGCGGGTAACTAGCAAGCGAAGTAAAGATGACGAAATAACGGGAAATTTGCTACCTGGTTCACCTATCGTAAGGTCAACAGGTCCAAGGCAACAACGCGTGAAAAGACCACGTTCATCTCGCAGAGGCAAGTAATGCAAAAAAAAGATGTGGTGGCTTTGATAGCGCAGATCCAGGATTATCCAAAACCAGGAGTGCTCTTCAAAGATGTAACACCTATCTCAGCTAACCCTCAGGCTGTTAAGTATGTTAATGAACAAATTGCAGATCACTTCAAATCAAGCGAAATCAATAAAGTTGTTGGGGTAGAGGCGCGCGGTTTCATTTTAGGTGCGTCACTAGCCACTTACCTAAATGTTGGTTTTGTACCAATTCGCAAACAAGGTAAATTGCCGCGCCAGACTTATCGCCAAGAATATGAACTCGAATATGGTGTAGATGCAATTGAAATTCACACCGACGCACTTTTACCCGGTGACCGAGTGCTAATTGTGGATGATGTTCTTGCCACCGGTGGTACTGCTACTGCGGCGGCAAAGTTGATCGAAGCATGTGGGGCCATACCAGTGGGTATTGCAGTTTTGCTGAATCTTGATTTTCTCGGCGGAGACGTAAAATTGAAGGCATCGTATCCAGAAATTAATATTCTGGCCGTTCTAAACGACTAGGTATTAAAAACAGATAGGAAAGCGAATGACTGCAATCGAGGAGTTAAAGTCTTCGGTTGCTCTGCCGGTAAAAGATCGCTTTCCTGGTGGAATAACAGATCCAATTCCAGACCAACTACAGCAAGTAATTGATACGTTACTTAGTTTTCACCCTAATGCAGACAAAGCAAAGATCGTTCAGGCTTATCAGGTAGCCGATTTCTTGCACAGAAATCAGATGAGAAAGTCCGGCGAAAAATACATCACACATCCAATCGCGGTTGCCGGAATGCTGGCTGATTTGGGTATGACGGCACCAACAATAATCGCTGCGCTGCTTCATGACACGGTTGAAGATACTGAGTATGACTTAACTCAACTTGAAACAGATTTCGGTGCAGAAGTTGCGGCTCTTGTAGACGGCGTAACCAAATTAGACAAAGTTAAGTATGGTCAAACTTCAGCTGCTGAGACCGTACGCAAAATGGTTGTAGCCATGGCCCGTGACATCCGAGTGCTTGTGATCAAACTTGTTGATCGACAACACAACATGCGCACGCTTTCATATTTACCGATTGAAAAACAAGAACAAAAGGCACGCGAAACTTTAGAAATTTATGCACCATTAGCTCATCGTCTTGGTATGAACACAATCAAATGGGAACTAGAAGATCTTTCATTCGCAACTTTATATCCAAAAATGTACGACGAAATAACCCGACTTGTAGCGCAACGTGCTCCGGCAAGAGATGAAAATTTATCCGAAATTATTAACTTTGTTGAAGCAGATTTGAGCCAAAGTGGAATTCAAGCTTTAGTGACGGGTAGACCTAAGCACTATTACAGCATCTATCAAAAAATGATTGTGCGAGGTCGTGACTTTGACGACATTTACGATTTAATTGGCGTGCGCATCCTGGTTGAAAATGTTCAAGATTGTTATGCAACTCTTGGAGTCATTCACAATCATTGGAATCCAGTACCTGGACGCTTTAAAGATTATATAGCTATGCCAAAGTTCACGATGTACCAGTCACTACATACAACAGTTATTGGACCTAACGGAAAACCAGTTGAGTTTCAAATCCGAACTAATGAGATGCATCGTGCTGCCGAATATGGCGTTGCATCACACTGGCGGTATAAGCAACAAAATGTTGCCGGTAAAACTAGTCCGGAAGATGCTGGCTGGATTAGACAGCTTCTGGAGTGGCAACGTGAAACAACAGATCCTGGTGAATTCTTAGAGTCCCTGCGGGACGATCTGGGTGCCGCAGAAGTATTCGTTTTCACACCAAAAGGTGAGGTTGTTGCTCTTCCTCGCGGAAGCACGCCGATCGATTTTGCTTACTCAGTGCATACTGAAGTTGGTAACCGATGTGTTGGCGCACGCATTAATGGCAAGTTAGCGCCATTAGATACCCAATTGAGCAATGGCGACAACATCGAGATCATCACTAACAAAGCCGATAATGCAGGACCTAGTCGAGACTGGTTGAACATTGTTGTTAGTGCCAGAGCCAAATCAAAAATTAAAGCCTATTTTTCAAAAGAACGCCGCGAAGAAGCAATCGAGCAAGGTAAAGAACAGATCGTTAAGGCTATGAAGAAGCAAGGCGTTCCACTTCGCTTGCTAACTAACAATGTTTTAACATCTCTTGCCGCTGACAGTTCTTATCCAGACGTGAGTGCGCTTTATGCTGCTGTTGGTGAAGGACACCTTGGCGCACAAACTGTAGTTACTCGCTTGCTTACGGCTCTAGGTGGCGACGAAGGCACGATCGAAGATGCAAGTGAGACGGTAACCCCAACCAAGATTCCAGTTCGCAGGACTGGCAAACCTGATGCAGGGGTTACTGTTATTGGGGCCACAGACACCTGGGTCAAGTTAGCCAGGTGTTGTACTCCAGTACCGGGTGATGAAGTTTTTGGATTCGTTACAAGAGGTTCTGGGATTTCAGTGCACCGCAAAGACTGTGTGAATGCTAAAGATCTCTTGGCGCAAACAGAAAGACTTGCGCAAGTATCGTGGACACCGGGTAAAAGCAGTTTGTTCCTAGTCAACATTCAAGTTGAAGCAATAGATCGAGCCAGATTACTTTCAGATGTCACAAAAGCACTCAGTGACCAGCATGTAAACATCTTGAATGCTTCGGTAACAACATCTCGTGATCGGGTAGCGATGAGTCGATTTACTTTTGAAATGGGAGATCCATCTCATTTAGACCAAGTTTTACGAGCCGTCCGAAACATTGATGGTGTTTATGACGTATACCGCGTTTAAATTACTTTAATTCTAAAGCGCCGGACTGTGCAGCCGATAATAGCTCTTTTGTCTTTTCTTGTTGAGCTTTCAAATCAGCAGCCTTTTTATCGTCACCTTTAGCTAAAGCCGAAGCAATATCAGCCTCAATTTTTGCCAAAGTTTTTTCAAAACTTGAAACTAAAACATTTGCCCGCTCGATAACCTCAGGTTTAGTTTTGCGCCAGATGTCTTCGACATGCTTTCGTACTTCATCTTCGACCGCTTTTAGGCGACGTTCAATTTTGTCTCGATCAGCCTTGGGTACGTGACCAGCTTTTTCCCACTTTTCCTGAATTTCTCGAAGAGCTGCCTTTGCTTCGTCAACATTTTTGATTGGGAGAATTTGCTCGGCCAATTTTGCTAGTTCTTGCTTCACCGAAAGGTTAGCTTTGAGTTCGACATCGCGTTCGCTATTTGCAGCATTTCGGGCCTCAAAAAATCTATCTTGAGCTGCCTTAAATGAATTCCAAAGCTTTTCCTCCTCAGCTTTAGCAGCACGAGGTAAGTTTTTCCATTCAGTCATTAGTTTCTTGAATGCAGCTGTTGTCGTAGCCCATTCTTTGCTATCGGCTAATTCATTAGCTTTTTTAATTAGCTTGGTTTTTGCCTCATTCGCTTCGCCGCGTGCTTTATCGAGGTTTGCAAAATGTGCACGACGGGCTTTGTCGAAACTTGATCTAGCGGAGCTGAACTGTTTCCAAAGTTCTTGTTCTTTTGCTCGATCGAAGGAGGCGAGTTTTTTCCATTCGTCTAAAAGACTTTTGAACTGTTCGCTAGTTGACTTCCACGAGTTTGATTTCGCTAAAGATTGAGCCAAAGCAGCAATTTCTTCTCGACGTTTCAATGCCTGTTCTTTTAAGGCAGCTTTTTTAACCTGTGCTTGCTGCTTTTGTTCTTCCAAAACCACGGAAAGTTTTGTGGCTAGTTCATCGAGTTCCGAAATCGGCCCGAGAGCATTTGGATTGGTAACGGTATTTTTAAGTCTTTCGATCAGACTGTTTATCGCGTCGAATGATCCCTTACCTTCAGTTAACCGAGTCAGGGCAAGGGAAGCTTCAGTCTTTAAATCAACAAAACGCTTGGTAAAAAAAGCCAAGCCTTCTGCTGGATCGCCAGCGGCATATTGACCAACTTTTACTTCACCATTTGGAGTATTTAAAAAAACATTTCCTTGTTCATCGGCTCGGCCGTATTCATTAGAAAGAGTCATGTTTCCTCCTGGGTCCCAATCGGGCTCTTGTTAGTACGAAAAGTTGGTTATCTAATTATGGCGCAACTGTAGCTTGGCTAATCACAAGAGTTTGCGCTGGCGGACCATCTGGTTGACCAGTAACGGTTCCTGCTTGGGCAATAGCGTCTAGAGTTTCTAATCCAGAAGTTAATTGACCCCAAATACTGTAATTCGGTGGAAGTGGTGAATCTTGATAAACAATGAAGAACTGGCTGCCATTCGTATTAGGACCACTATTTGCCATCGCGATTGTGCCTCGGGGATAAGTAAATAATCCAGTTGAATCTGCAGCCGGCAAATTTTCGTCAGCAAAATTAAAACCGGGGCCGCCTGATCCGTTTCCACTTGGATCACCACACTGTAGAACAAAAATTCCTTCAGTAGTTAAACGATGACAATTAACTCCGTCATAGAACTTGTTCTTGGCTAAGTAACTCAAGATTCCAACAGTTTGCGGAGCTTTGGGATCTGTTTCAATTACGAAATCACCACAATTTGTAGTTAGGGTGATTTCTTTTGCCGGAACTAGATCTTTAGGTGCTGCCGGATAGCTTATGTTGTCTGCTCGAGTTGCCCCGGCGACATCACAACCAGATACAACTGGAGGCGCTGCAAGAGTTGGACTTGGTGTAGTTGTGGCCGTTTCTTCGGGGGAACTAGAAAGAGAAATGGCGTAGCTGATCAATAATGCAATCACAATGGCCAAACTAGTTAGCTTTGCAAACAGGTTTCTTTGCTTACGTTGTTGCCTTCTAGCTTGTTGACGTTCAAATTTCGCACGAGCAAGTTCTTTTTCACGCTTTACCGACATGAATGACAGTCTACGCAATCAGTAAACGAACCCTTTAGGGGTAACCTTTTAGTTAGGAGTAAATCTTTGATTATTGAAAGTTTTGTCGCTGGACCATGGCAAACCAATTGCTATGTAGTAGCACCGAGTTCAGGTAGCGAGTGTTTAATTCTTGACCCAGGCCAAGATGCACTGGGTCCAATTAAGGAAAAAATCGAAAAACATAATCTCAAACCCATTGCCGTTTTACTTACCCACGGTCACCTAGATCACATGTGGTCAGTCTTTCCGGTCGCTAGTGGTTACGAAATACCGGCACTAATACACCGAGCTGATCGACATCTTCTTTCAGATCCTGGTGCTGGACTTTCTGACCAAACAAAAGCAATCCTGCCCGAATTAGTTGGCCATGATTATAAATTTGTTGAACCAGACGAGATCATTGAAATACAAGATGAAATTAAGTTAAACCTTGCTGGCTTTGACATAAAAATCTCAAGCACACCTGGTCATACCCAAGGTTCAGTTATTTATTCGATTAATTCGAACACTGAGATAGTTTTCAGCGGGGATACCTTATTTGCCGGAGCGATAGGCAGAGTCGACTTACCGGGGGGTAGCGCATCTGCGATGAATGCCACACTTCGCGATATTATTTGTAAATTACCGGAGGAAACTTTGGTTTATCCAGGTCATGGACCGATGACTCGGATGGAAGTCGAATTACGAACAAATGAGTACTTAAGACGAGTACAGCAGGGATTGCCAGCAGTATGAACGAACTGTTCAAAGCTCCTAAAGGAACTTACGATGTAATTCCGCCGTTCTCGAACCTATGGTTACGGGTGAAGGATGCACTTTCTACACCTCCGCGTTTATCAGGTTACGGCTACATAGAAACTCCACTTTTTGAAGACACCGAGTTATTTGTTCGAGGTGTTGGTAAGTCCACCGATGTTGTTTCGAAAGAAATGTATACATTTGAAGACAAAGGTGGGCGCAGCTTAACTCTGCGACCAGAAGGTACTGCTGGAGTTCTCCGCGCAATGCTTGAGAACCGAATGGATCGTGGTGCGCTACCGGCAAAAGTTTGGTACACCGGTCCTAACTTTAGATACGAACAACCTCAATCTGGCAGGTATCGTCAGCACACTCAAGTTGGCGTAGAGGCAATTGGATCAAGTGACCCAGCACTTGATGCAGAAGTTATCTGGATGGCTAGTTACGCACAGCGCGAAATACTAGGGTTAAAGAAAGTTCGCCTGCTAGTTAATTCATTGGGTTGCCAAAAGTGCCGGCCAAATTACCGTAAATTACTGGTCGAGTTCCTCGCCAAACTTGATCTTGATGAAGCAACAAAAGAGCGAGCAAAACTTAATCCGTTACGAGTGCTCGATGATAAACGCGAACAGGTTCAGCAATTACTGTCAGATGCTCCGTTAATGCCTGATCATTTATGTGATGAATGTGCGCACCACCATAAAAAAGTATTGAGCTACCTGGATCAGTTGAATGTTCAGTACGAATTAGCTCCGCGTTTGGTACGCGGTCTTGACTATTACGTTCGTACAACATTTGAGTGTGTCCACGATGGCCTGGGTGCGCAATCAGCAATCGGCGGAGGTGGAAGGTACGACGGTTTAATTGAAACATTAGGTGGCCCGGCAATCGGTGGAGTCGGTTTTGGCCTAGGCGTGGACCGAACCTGTTTAGCCGTTCAAGCAGAAGATTTGGATAAAAATGAAGAAATCCAAACTCAGGTCTTTGTTATACCAATCGGCGAAGAGGCCTGGCTTAGCTGTTTAAAAATCACTCGAGAGTTACGCGCAAAGGGTATAGGTACCGAAATAGCCTTTGACAATCGAAGTATTAAGGCCGCCATGAAGAATGCAGACCGTAGTGGGGCAAAATTTGCCTTAATAATGGGTGAAGCAGAGCTATCTTCTAACTCAGTAGTGATCAAGAATTTGGTCAGCGGTGAACAAGAAACCATCGCATTAGACTTAACTACGAATCATTTCTTAAACACTCTTTAATGACTTTTACCGAGGAATAAATGTTACGGACCCACGAGGCTGGAAGATTGCGTCGTATTGACGCAGGTCAAGAAGTAAAACTTACTGGGTGGGTAAGTCGGCGTCGTGATCATGGTGGAATTGCGTTTATTGATCTTCGCGACCGTAGTGGCACGGTTCAAGTTGTTATTAATGATGAAGACATGGCAAATGAGTTGCGAAATGAATTTTGTTTACGCGTTTTAGGACAGGTACGGATTCGACCTGAAGGTAACGAAAACTCTGAAATCCCAACAGGCGACATCGAAGTTGTCGCGAATCAAATAGAAGTGTTAAGTAAGTCGGCGCCACTACCTTTTCCAATTGATGACTCAATAAATGTTGGTGATGAAACTAGATTCAAATATCGGTATTTAGATTTGCGTCGAGATTCTCAGGCCCAAGCGCTCAGAATGCGAAGTGAAGTAAATCGTTTAGCTCGCGAAGTTTTACATGAGAGAGATTTCACCGAGATTGAAACACCCACACTTACGCGATCAACCCCAGAAGGCGCTAGAGACTTTTTAGTTCCAGTTCGATTACAACCTGGGCACTGGTATGCATTGCCGCAAAGCCCACAGTTATTCAAACAATTACTAATGGTTGGTGGGTTAGAGCGGTATTACCAAATCGCTAGATGTTATCGAGATGAAGATTTTCGCAAAGATAGACAACCAGAATTCACTCAACTAGATATTGAGATGAGTTTCGTTGAACAGGAAGACATCATTGAAGTTGGCGAGGCGATAGTTCGAAACCTTTGGAAAGGAACTGTCGGACACGAAATCGCTGAGATTCCAAGAATTACATATTTTGATGCAATGGATAAATACGGTTCAGATAAACCAGATTTGCGTTTCGATCTAGAACTTCGTGACTGTACCGAATATTTTGCTAAGACTGATTTTCGAGTTTTTCAAAATGAATATGTTGGTGCGGTAGTAATGCCTGGTGGAGCAGATCAACCGCGACGAGCATTTGATGCTTGGCAAGAGTGGGCTAAACAACGTGGCGCTAAGGGATTAGCGTATGTAACGTTTGAATTGGATGGATCACTTGGTGGACCAGTTGCTAAGAATCTTTCTGAGGCAGAACGTGATGGTCTTGCTAGGCATTTATCTGCAAACCCAGGTGACTGTGCATTTTTTGGTGCTGGGGCTCGGCTAGCAACTCAACAATTGTTAGGTGCAGTTCGTCAAGAAGTTGGTTTGCGCTGCGGACTAATTGATGACAATGCCTGGTCATTTCTTTGGGTAGTTGATGCCCCAATGTTTGAGTTAACAGATGAAGGAACATGGACTGCCGTACACCACCCGTTTACCTCACCAAATGCACAATGGCTAAATAGTTTTGAGCAAGACCCAGGAAAAGCACTTGCTTGGGCTTACGACATAGTTTGTAACGGTAATGAAATTGGCGGCGGCTCTATTCGTATTCATCAAAGTGACATTCAAGAAAAAGTGTTCAAAATCCTTGGGCTTAGTGAGCAAGAAGCAAAAGATAAGTTTGGCTTTTTGCTAGAGGCCTTCACTTATGGACCGCCACCGCATGGTGGAATCGCCTTTGGCTGGGATCGGATTTGCATGTTACTTGCCGGGGCCCAAAGTCTGCGTGAAGTCATCGCCTTTCCAAAAACAGGCGCTGGGTACGATCCACTAACGAGTGCACCTACACCGATTACGGAGCAGCAACGAATGGAAGCTGGCATTGATGCTGATCCATTTGCAAAAGCAGATAGTTAGCTCATGACTTCGCTTTTCTCAGGTGACAGCATTTCGACACCACTTGCAGTTCGGATGCGACCTAGAAATTTAGAAGAATTCGAAGGACAGAATCAAGCCTTGGCGCAAGGCGGACCACTTCATCGGTTAATCCATTTTGATCAACAAAAAAGTGCAACTTCAGTAATTCTCTGGGGCCCACCAGGGACTGGAAAGACAACTTTGGCCCAGTTAATTGCACATAGTGGTAAAGCAAAATTTGTTGAACTCTCAGCGGTAACTGCCGGCGTTAAAGATGTTCGCGAAGTGATTGGCCAAGCTGCAGAAAATAGATCACTCTATGGTTTGCAAACAGTTCTATTCATTGATGAAGTGCATAGATTTAATAAAGCTCAACAGGATGCTTTACTACCAGGTGTAGAAAATGGATCTGTTACTTTGATAGCAGCTACAACAGAGAATCCTTCGTTCAGCGTTGTTTCGCCACTTTTATCTAGGTCATTATTAGTGACCCTCACCAGTCTTACTGATGAAAATGTAACCCGATTAATTGACCGAGCCTTAATAGATCAAAGAGGTCTGGCTGGACAATTCACAATAGATCCACAAGCCAAGCAACTTATAGTTCGAATGGCCGGAGGCGATGCCAGAAGAGCGCTCACGATTTTAGAAGCAGCTAGTCAAGTTACTTCAACAAGCGCAAGCAATGAGATCTCTTATGAATCTGTTACTAAGGCTATTGATCATCATGTTGTGCGATATGACAAAGATGGCGACCAACACTATGACGTGATTAGTGCATTTATTAAGAGTGTTCGGGGATCTGATGTTAATGCAGCATTACATTATTTAGCACGCATGATTGAGGCTGGGGAAGATCCTCGATTCATTGCTCGTCGATTAATTATTTTAGCTAGTGAAGACATCGGTCTTGCTGATTCAACTGCCTTGGTAACAGCTGTGGCCTGTGCTCAAAGTGTTGCATTAATTGGGATGCCAGAAGGTCGAATTCCACTTTCACAAGCAACTATCGCTTTGTGTTTAGCGCCTAAATCAAATTCCGCTTACTTAGCTATTGATCGAGCTATTGCAGATGTGCAAGCTGGCAAAATTGGTGAAGTACCAAGTCATTTGCGTGATAGTCATTACTCGCGGGCTGGTGCTTTGGGTCACGGTGTCGGTTATCAGTATCCGCATGATGTCCCAGAGGGTGTAACAGCTCAAGATTATTTACCAGCCGAATTGGCAAACGCAGATTATTACCAACCTACTGTTCGTGGCAATGAGTCACATTTGGCGAAGATTTGGATCAAGGTTCAACAAGCCCTGGGGCGAATTAAATAGATTTTTAAACAGTGGCCCGATTAGCTAATGGTTATTCGGTTGGCTAAGTACTTACTTGTAAACTTAAGGCTCAAGTTGCCCAAAAACTTCGGGCAAATGATTGAAAGAGTGTGCGGTGGAATCGGCAGAAATCCGAAAACGGTTTTTAGATTATTTCCAATCAAAAAATCATACGGTTGTGCCCAGCGCGTCTTTGTTGCTTGATGATCCAACATTGCTCTTTGTAAACGCTGGAATGGTTCCATTTAAACCTTACTTTCTTGGTGAAGCCCCAGCACCCTATAAAAGAGCTGCCAGTGTTCAAAAAGTAGTTCGAACATTAGATATCGAAGAAGTGGGCAAGACGACACGACACGCATCTTTTTTCCAGATGTGCGGAAATTTTTCATTTGGTGATTACTTCAAAGAAGAAGCAATTCCATTCGCATGGGAATTATTAACAAAACCAGTTTCTGATGGTGGCTACGGATTTCCTGAAGAAAAGCTTTGGGCAACTGTCTATTTAGACGACGATGAAGCTGTTGACATCTGGCACAAAAAAGTTGGTGTGCCAATGGAGCGAATTCAGCGGCGTGATATGGCGGACAATTTCTGGTCAATGGGTGTTCCTGGTCCATGTGGACCATGCTCAGAAATTTATTACGATCGTGGACCGCAATACGGTCGTGATGGTGGACCAGTTGCTGACGAGGATCGTTATTTAGAAGTGTGGAATTTAGTTTTCATGCAGTTCGAACGAGGTGCAGGTCCGGGTAAAGAAGGTTACCCAATCCTGGGTGAACTTCCAGCTAAGAACATTGATACCGGCATGGGTCTGGAGCGAATGGCTGCCCTGTTACAAGGTGTCGAAAACATTTATGAAATTGACACGACAAAAGTGATCCTGGATCGTGCTAGTAATTTAACCGGAACGAAATATGGCGCAGCTGAAAAATCTGACGTCAGCTTGCGCGTGATTGCAGATCATGCCCGCACGTGTGCATTCTTAATTGCCGATGGTGTGTTGCCTGGTAACGAGGGCCGTGGTTACGTATTACGACGTATCTTGCGCCGGGTAGTTCGAAACATGCGCATACTTGGGGCAAATGATCCAACAATTGGTGAATTAATTGATGCAAGTATTTCGGCGATGGCGGCACAATACCCTGAACTAAAGACAGATGCTGGTCGCATAGTTTCGATCGCAAATGCCGAAGAAGAATCTTTCTTAGCGACTTTAGAACGCGGAACTTCATTATTTGATTTGGCCGTCAATGAATTAAAGCAGGAGAAAAAATCAACATTGACGGGCAACACTGCATTCACTTTGCACGATACTTATGGTTTTCCTTTTGACTTAACTCTTGAAATGGCAGCTGAACAGGGTATTTCTGTTGATGAATCAGGTTTTAGAGAGTTAATGCAAGAACAACGTTCTCGAGCAAAAGCGGATGCTCAAGCTCGAAAGAGTGGTGTGGCTGCGGTAACTGTTTATCGCGACATCATGAATAAAAGTGGTGTAACTGAATTCACCGGATATCGCGAAACTGAAACTGAAAGTGAAATTCGTGGAATTTTAGTCAATGGAGTTGACAGTAAATCCGCTAAGTCTGGTGATGAAGTTGAGATCGTTCTCGATCGAACTGCTTTCTACGCTGAAAGCGGTGGTCAACTTGCCGATCATGGATTAATCCAAGTAACGAATGGTGCGTTGATCGAGATCGTCGACGTGCAAACACCAGTACCCGGCCTATTCGTGCATCGTGGAAAAGTGAAATCTGGAGATTTCAACGTTGGTTTGAATGCTATTTCAAAAGTCGACGTGATTCGGCGCACGGCTATCTCCAGAGCCCATACGGCTACCCACATGGTGCACAAAGCATTTCGTGAAGCGTTAGGTGAAACTGCAACACAAATGGGTTCAGAAAACAGTCCTGGTCGCTTTAGGTTTGATTTCCCAAGTAGTGGGGCAGTACCGCAGTCTGTTCTTGCGGATGTACAGGATCGAGTTAATGACATTCTTATTCAAGATTTGTCTGTCACTGCTGCAGTTATGAGCCAAGAAGAAGCACGCAAAACTGGCGCGATGGCACTTTTTGGTGAGAAATATGGAGACGAAGTTCGAGTTATCAGTATTGGTGATTGGGCTCGAGAACTCTGTGGCGGCACACACACTCAGACAACTGGTCAACTAGGTGTAGTTACATTCCTCTCAGAAAGTTCTATTGGAGCAGGAGTTAGACGTGTAGAGGCTTTAGTTGGATCCGATGCGTATCGATTCTTAGCCAGAGAGCACTACTTAGTCGATCAATTAGCTCAGTTGGTCAAAGTTAGAGCTGAAGAATTACCGGAGCGAATTGGATCGTTACTTGATCGATTGAAGGATGCAGAACGCCAAATCGCTAAAGCCAAAACTGCAGCCTTAACGGATAAATTAGACGAACTTATCGGTACACCAGTCCTAGAAAACGGAATTAGCATCTATCGATTCTTAACTCCTCAAGGAACCGAAAGTGCACAGCTAAGGGATTTGGTTCTGTCCGCAAAATCTCAAGTTAAAACCACCAATAATTTAATTGTTGGAATGGTTTCTCAAGACGAGAAAATTAGCATTGTCGTGAGTGTTGACTCTGGCGCAAAAGATAAAGGAATTTTGGCGAATTCAATACTGAACGATTTGATGAAACATCTCGATGGACGTGGCGGCGGAACTGCTGACATGGCACAGGGCGGCGGAACAAATTTGGCAGGCATTGATCAAGCGTTTAATCAAGTTATAGAGAGTGTTCGTGGCGCAACCCGGTAAAGGAAGTCGAATGGCCATTGATGTTGGCACAGTGCGAATCGGAGTAGCCCGATGTCCATCAGAACAAATAATGGCCGTGCCCGTATGCACTATCCAAGCAGGTCAATCAGCAGTCGGCGAAGTTTTGCGATTAGTTCAAGATCATGACATCGAATTGATCTATGTCGGTAATCCAATTTCCATGAAAGAAAAAGTGACTTCCTCTACATTGTTGGCACAAGACTTTGCTACTGAATTAGCAAATAGATTGAACATAGGCGTCTATTTGTTGGATGAGAGACTGACAACAGTCAGCGCACAAAGTCAACTAAAGAATTCTGGTAAATCATCACGAGAAGGTAGATCTGTCATAGATCAAGTTGCTGCTGTTTTACTTCTAGATCATGCTTTAGCTATAGAGAAATCAACAGGTAGGCTGGCAGGAACACTCGTTAGCCCAACCATTAAGTAGATATTTATGAGTCGACGAATCAGAAAACCAAAAAGCAAAAGAATTTTTTTGGCGATTCTAGGACTAAGTTTTGTTACTTTAACTACCGTTCTAATTGGGCCGCGACTAACCGAACTGATCTTGGGACCACCAGATTTTTCTGGGCCAGGTAATGGAAATGTCCAGATCGAAATTCTTCAGGGAGATTCAATTGCCAAGATTGGCAATACCCTCAAATCTGCCGGAGTAGTCAAATCTGTTGACGCGTTCACATTAGCTGCAAGTAATAATCCAGACAGTGGAAAGATATCTCCAGGATTTTATTCAATGCTTCTGGAAATGAAAGCAAAAGATGCCATTTTGAGGCTTTTAGATCCAACCTCAAAAGTTGTAACAAAAGTTACGATCCCTGAAGGTAAGCGTGCCTCAGACATTTTCGAACTAATCAGTAACGAAACGAGCATCCCGATTTCTGACTTCGAGGCAATTGCTGCTGATCCAGCACAATTACCTCTGCCTGAATATGCAAATGGCAACCTTGAAGGATTTTTGTTTCCGGCAACATATGAATTTCCACCGGGGACCACAGCACTTAGTGCCCTTACCTCAATGGTTGAAAAACATAATTCAGTTGCCAAGCAATTAGATTTGGAAAATAGCGCCAGTGCGGTTGGCTTAGATGTGTATGAAGTTGTAATCGTTGCCTCGCTTCTTGAAGGCGAGGGCATACCTCAAGATTTTTCTAAGGTAGCCCGAGTTGTCTATAACCGCTTAGCAGCACCTATGAAACTTGAATTTGATTCGACAGTTAATTACGGTCTTGGCAAAGAAGATGTATTGCTAACGTCTGATTTATTGGCCCAAGATACCCCCTACAACACTTATAAGAATTTTGGGTTACCACCAACTCCCATCGGCAATCCTGGAACTGCGGCGTTAACGGCGGCTTTGAATCCTGCTCAAGGGGATTGGATCTTTTTCATCACTACAAATCTAAAAACAAGGGAAACAAAATTTACTTCTGATTACGCGCAGTTTTTAGTTTGGAAAGATGAATTATTAGCATTTTGTAAACTTAATCCAGATACGTGCTACAAATAATGAAAGCTGCAGTACTTGGCAAGCCCATTAGCCATTCGCTATCTCCGATAATCCATAATGCTGCATATCAACTGCTAGATTTGCCACACGTTTATGAAGCAATTGAGTTAGACGAAGAATCATTCATTGACTTCATGGCAAATTTGAAAGATGATTGGCTTGGTTTTTCGTTAACCATGCCGTTAAAAGAAGTTGCATTCGATGTAACAACTGAAGTTTCCACAGTAGCAAAACTCACAAATTCAATTAATACTTTGATTTGTCAGCCACTTTTACGTGCAGATAACACTGATGTATTCGGAATTTCGCAGGCCCTAAGATTTGGTGGATGTAATTCACCGAAAACTGCAACAATAATTGGCGCAGGTGCCACTGCGAGATCCGCAATAGTGGCGCTCGAGGGTTTAGGTATTGAAGTAATTCAAATTTTCGCAAGAAATCTTGAGAAATCAGCACGTTGCATTGATCTAGGAAACCAGTTGGGGATAACTGTCGATTCAACCACCGAATTTTCAAATAACTTGGTGAATGTAGATGTAGTTATCAACACAACTCCTAAAGGTGTTGCAGATGAATATTCAAACCGAATCGAAAGTCCGACTGGTTGTTTACTCGATGTAATTTACGATCCTTGGCCAACGAAATTAGCCAAAGTCTGGCTCGAGTCTGGACTTACGGTTATCCCTGGACACCAGATGCTGTTACACCAGGCAATTCGCCAAATCGAGTTGATGACGGGACTATCTCCCGATGTCGAAAATTTGCAGACTGCTTTAGCGGCCGAGATAGCCAAACGGGGTATTTCAAACTAGAAAAATTGGCAAACAGTTGATTCAGTTTGTAATTTTTTCGTTGTTTGGAGTTTGTATTTCGGTCATCGATTGGCAGCAACACCGCATTCCAAATAAAGTTTCTGGATTTCTTTTCTTGGCCCTGCTGATCAGTACATTGCTTACTCAAGAAAAGCTTGTCGTGAATGGCCTGAAACACTCATTCATTTTCTTCATAGTGTTTCTCATTCTGTTTCTTGTTAATCGAACAGCATTGGGTTTTGGTGATGTGAAATATGCAATTTCATGTGGATTTTTGATTGGAATTCTCAATCCAAGTAACTGGCTTATCACAATTTGGCTGATGTTTATTTTGGCTGGGATTTATGGGTTGATCTCCACTCTGTTAGGAAAGACGAAATTAAGCGCATCCTTAGCTTTTGCACCATTCATGACAATGTCGGTAATCACTACGAGCCTAAATTCGCTTCACTAACCAAATTAGTGAAAGAATAGAAAAATGTTGCGCTGGTTGACTGCTGGAGAATCGCATGGTCCTGCGCTGACTGCCATTCTTGAAGGGCTTCCCGCCGGAGTCGAAGTAACCACAGCTGACATACGAGATGGTTTAGCTAGACGTCGATTAGGTTTTGGTCGAGGCGCCAGACAAAAATTTGAGCAGGATGAATTAGCGATAACAGGTGGAATCAGACACGGTCTAACTCAAGGTGGACCAATAGCGCTAAGTATCAAAAATAGCGAATGGCCAAAATGGGAAAAAGTTATGTCGGCCGATCCAGTCGACCCAGACGACCTAGCCGATTTAGCCCGCAATGCACCGTTGACCAGACCACGACCTGGACATGCAGATCTAGCGGGTATGCAAAAGTATTCACTAGATGATGCTCGACCAATTTTGGAACGTGCAAGTGCCAGAGAAACTGCTGCTCGAGTGGCACTTGGTGTAATAGCAAAAAAATTTTTGGAGCAGGTTGCAGACATTCAGGTGTACAGCCATGTTGTTGGAATCGGCACTGTTACTACGAATGAAACTAAACTTCCTAGTCCTGCTGACATTGACGCCATTGATGCAGATCCAGTTCGTTGTTTTTCGTCAAGCGCCAGCAAAGCAATGCAAGATGAAATAACGTCGGCTCATGATGCTGGAGACACCCTTGGCGGAATAGTTGAGGTTCTCGCCGCAAATGTTCCAGTTGGCTTGGGTTCACATGTGCATTGGGATCGAAGGTTGGATAGCCGACTAGCTGGCGCCTTAATGGGAATCCAAGCTATCAAAGGTGTTGAAGTTGGAGATGGTTTTGAATCGGCAAAGCGACGTGGATCAAGTGCCCACGATGAAATATTCAAAGAGGATGGAAAACTGATTCGCCACACCTCGCGAAGCGGCGGAACCGAAGGTGGCATGTCCACTGGCGAACTATTGCGAGTTCGTGCAGCAATGAAGCCGATAAGTACAGTGCCGCGAGCGCTAGCTACCGTGGACGTTGCCACCGGTGAGGCAGCTACAGCTATAAATCAGAGATCAGATGCGTGTGCTGTTCCAGCTGCAGGTGTGATTGCAGAAGCCATGGTTGCCTTAGTTCTAGCAGATGCTTTTCTCGAAAAATTTGGTGGAGATCATTTAACTGAATCCAAAAGAAATTATCAGAATTTCCAAGCAAACTTGAAGATTCAATAACATGGCTATCGTCTTGATTGGTGTGCCCGGCGCTGGGAAAACTACAGTTGGTTCACTTTTAGCGCAGTCACTGAAATATGAATTTATCGATACCGATCAAATAATTGAGCAACAACTCGGTAAATCAATTTCTGACATTTTTATCCAAGACGGTGAAGAATTTTTTCGCAAAATTGAGGCCCAAGTTATAGCTAGTGCCCTAAAAAATGAATTAATCGTCGTATCAGTAGGTGGTGGTGCATTAATGAATACCCATACCCGTGATCTGATTAAGAGCCAGACGGCAATTTGGCTACAGGCTGGTCTTTCGCAAGCTGTAGACCGAATCGGAATGAATAAGAATCGACCTTTACTTCTTGGCAATGTCCGTGGGCAGCTGGCAGATCTGATGGCAGCTCGGGAACCTTTTTACATTGAGTGTGCGAAGTTAGTCGTCGATACGAACGATTTATCACCGCAGGAAGTAGTAGAAGAAATTGAAAAGCAATTGGCAGGTGTTAGTTAATGCCCACAATTGAAGTACACGCAGAGCACACTTACCCAGTAATAATTGGGCGTAATTTATTGGATCAAATTTCAAACGCGGTTCAAGGTGCTGATCGAGTGGCTGTCATTCATCCACGTGCTCTGAGAGAAACCGGAGAGCTAATTAGAAATTCTCTTAAAGATGTGACATCTATTGCGGTCGAAATTCCAGAAGCGGAAGATGCAAAGACATTTGATGTAGTTAAGTTTTGTTGGATGGCTTTAGGTCAATCAGGTTTTACCAGAAATGATTTCATTATCGCCGTTGGCGGTGGAGCAACCACTGACTTAGCTGGTTTTGTTGCTGCTACTTGGTTGCGTGGAATAAAACTTATTAACGTTCCAACAACCCTTTTGGGAATGGTTGATGCTGCGGTAGGCGGAAAAACTGGAATAAATACTGACGAAGGAAAGAACTTAGTTGGTAGTTTTCATTCACCGACAGCAGTCTTTTGCGATTTAAATGCATTGGCGAGTATGCCAGAAAACGATTACGTAAGTGGTCTTGCGGAAGTAATTAAGGCTGGTTTTATTAAAGATGAGAAAATTTTAGAACTAATCGAAGCAGATCCGATTTCCGCTAAAAATCCGCAATGGCAGCATACTGAGGAAATAATCACCCGATCCGTCCAAGTCAAGGCAGATGTCGTCAAGGCTGACCTGCGTGAAAATTTACAGAATCAAGTTGGGCGAGAAGTTCTTAATTACGGTCACACCCTTGGCCATGCCATAGAACGCTACGAAAAATATTCTTGGCGACATGGAGCTGCAGTTAGTGTGGGAATGGTATACGTCGCACACTTAGCTAATTTAACTGGACACCTAGCTGATTCAGTTGTGGTTAGACACAAAAATATCCTGAATTCTGTCGGTTTGCCGACGAGTTATAGAGCGGGTGTCTGGACTGAATTACTAGCCGCGATGAAGATAGATAAAAAGACTCGTGGCGATTTACTTAGATTCGTCATTTTGAAAGACATTGCAAAACCAGCATCACTTGAAGGACCCGATCCGGCATTGTTAGTTGCCGCTTACCAAGAGATAGTGCAGGGTTAAAGCATGACCAAAATCATGATTTTAAATGGGCCTAACTTAGACAAACTTGGAACCCGAGAGCCAGACGTATACGGAACCTTAACTTTGGCTGATTTAGAAAAAGCTTGCGTCGAAAAAGCAAGTGAACTTGGCTTACAGATTGATTTTCGTCAGTCCAACTCGGAAACAGAATTAATCGAATGGTTGCATTTAGCAGCATCGCAAAACAGTCCGGTTATTTTTAATCCAGCAGCTTTTACGCATTATTCCGTAGCAATTCGCGATGCCGCGGCATTATTAACTGCACCGCTGATTGAAGTTCACATAAGTAATCCGCTGGCACGTGAAGAATTTCGTCACACCTCATTGATATCTGGATTAGCCAAAGGGACTATCTCAGGATTTGGTTTAAACAGTTATTTATTGGCATTGTCTGCATTAGCCCAGGATTTACCTAATTAGCTCTAGATCGAATATGATCTAAAGGACCTAATCAAAGATAACAAAGGGTAATTGTGGCAACTTCGAATGACCTAAAAAATGGTCTAGTCCTTAAAATCGATGGACAACTTTGGACAGTAATTGAATTTCAGCACGTGAAACCTGGCAAAGGTCCAGCTTTCGTTCGCACAAAATTAAAGAATGTAATCTCTGGAAAAGTTGTAGATAAGACTTTCAATGCTGGTGTCGCAGTTGAAACCGCCGATGTTGATAAGCGTGACATGCAGTATTTATACCGTGATGGCGACAATTGGGTTTTCATGGATTTAAAGTCCTACGATCAATACTCGTTAGCGAATGAGATCGTCGGAGATAGCGCTCAATGGATGTTAGAGAATCAAGAAGTAATCATTGCTATTTACGAGAACAACCCGATCTACCTTGAAATGCCACCAAACGTTGAATTAACAATTACATACACTGAACCAGGTTTACAAGGTGATCGCTCTAGTGCTGGATCTAAGCCGGCGACTCTAGAAACAGGTGCAGAAATTAAAGTTCCTCTATTCATCGAAAATGGCACGAAAGTTAAAGTCGACACGCGCGATGGGTCTTACCTCGGACGCGTTAACGAATAGTGCGCACCCGTACAAAAGCTAGGCAACGTGCTGTCGAGGCTATTTTCGAGGCCGAACAGCGAAGCGTGGCTGTCGAAGAGATTCTTGAACGTAATCCTGATGTTAACGAGTATGCAATCTCATTAGCTAAAACTGTTTGGCTAAATCTTTCGAGGATAGATGAACTAATCGAAACTTACGCTAAGGACTGGCAATTAAATCGAATGCCTGCCGTAGATCGAGCGATTATTAGAGTTGCCGTAGGGGAGTTACTTTATGAAAAGGAAATTGAAACAAACGTAGTAATTGCAGAAGCAATCGAAATAGCAAAAAACTTAAGTACTGAGGAATCAGTGAAATTTATAAACGGTGTACTTTCAAATTTAGGAAACGTTCGGGATACCTTATCGAGTTGGTAACGTGCCCTGGGTGGGATTCGAACCCACACTGAACGGTGTTTGAGACCGCGCTCTCTGCCAGTTGGAGTACCAGGGCGTGCCTCACTAGATTATCGGAGTTATTTACCATCTCTAAACGTAGGCTTGTCTTTAGCAAAATGAATGCCAAGACGAAAGTAGGTAGAAAAATTAACATTTGGACTATCCCAAATGCGTTGAGTTTTTTGCGCCTACTTGGCGTACCACTTTTCTTTTGGTTAATCATTGGTCCACAACGTGACGGACTTGCATTAATAGTTCTAGTACTTAGTGCGGCAACAGATTGGCTCGATGGATTTCTGGCTAGGAAATTAAATCAATTCAGTCGCTTAGGTGAGTTACTTGATCCATTAGCTGATCGACTTTACGTCTTTGCGGCGATAGTAGCTCTCTACATGCGCGAGGTATTGCCAGTCTGGGTTCTTGTGGCGTTGATTGCGCGAGATTTGTCGCTATCTGGGCTTTTGATTTATTTAAAACGTTTTGGCATAACCGGTTTGCCCGTGCATTTTGTCGGTAAAGCAGCCACCATGAATTTGCTTTATGCCTTACCGTTGTTACTGCTATCAACATTTGCTGGTGTGATTGGGGAAGTAGCCCATGTGGTTGGCTGGGCTTTTCTCATTTGGGGTGTATCGATGTATTGGTACGCAGGGCTACTTTATTTTGATCAGGCAAGAAAGCTAGATTTGAGATGACAGCGCAACTTGATGCACTTCTTGCCGACGCCATAGCTTCAGATTACGAGGCAGGTCAAGAACGCAAAACGGGAACTACGCCAATTATTGCCACAATCGCAGGTGCCACAATCGTTACTTTCATGATCGGAGTTGCGCTGGCAGATTCACGATCAAATTCTTCTGTGAATCAGACTACGAAAACTGAATTGATTTCTCGGATTGATGAAGCAGACAATCGGGTGGCAAGTCTGGAACAACAAGTTTCACAGGCAAATCGAGATCTGCAGGCAGCAGAACAAGCGACTTTAGCTGGCACCTCACTTGGAACTCAAGCACAAGTTCGGTTAGATCAACTCCGCATAGCAGCTGGGTTCACGGAGGTTTCTGGAATGGGCGTTAGCGTCACATTAGACGATGCAATTTCAGATGAATTAATCCCAGATGCAGCTTTGCAATCTGGTCGAGTTGTAGATAGTGATTTGCAAATGGTGGTTAACGGATTGTGGCAGGCAGGTGCAACTGCAGTTTCGATAAATGATCATCGCTTAACTGGAGCATCCGCAATTAGGTCAGCTGGCCAGGCTATTTTGGTTGATTACCGCCCGTTGGTTCGCCCATACAAGATTGTGGCAATAGCAAAGAATGCTGATGCTCTAGCGGGTAGATTCCGAGAAAATCAAGGTGGACTATTGCTTGAACAGTTAGAACTGCGCTTCGGCGTAGTCTGGGAGTTAGAAACTGTCGGACAAGTGACTTTGCCCGCGTCAACTAACCAAAACATCGGAGGTACACCTTGATTCCGGCTATTGGCTTGTTGCTGGGAGTAATTCTTGGTTTGATTCTGCAACCAACTATTCCACTTTGGCTTCAACCTTATTTACCGATCGCTGTTGTGGCTGCACTTGACGCAGTTTTTGGTGCTTTTCGTTCTATTCTTGACGGAATTTTTAATGACCGAATTTTCGTTATTTCCTTTCTTTCAAACGTGGTTGTTGCCGCTTTGATTGTGTTACTCGGCGACCAGTTAGGTGTAGGCGCTCAGATGTCTACCGGTGTTGTAGTTGTTTTATCCATGCGAATTTTCGCAAATGTTGCAGCCATTCGTCGTCATTTATTGAAGGCTTAAATGGGTCAACATAGTGCGCCAAGACATCGCCCTGCTCGGACTGCAGCCGATGCACGATTTAGGTTAATGCGAAGTGTCAAGCCACGAATGTCGAAGACACAAGCAACAATCACTCTTTTATTTTTGTTACTTGGATTTACTACAACTTCAGCGATTGTTGACAATGAAGCTGATGCACTACTTTCCGGAACAAGGCAAAGTGATCTTGTTGGAGTTCTGGACAATTTAGCGCAACGTGAAGCCAGATTGCGTCAAGAGTTAATTAGCCTTGAAAATGATCGAGAAACATTGCTCGGTGGCGATGAATACGCAGCTCTTAATGCCGCTAAAGAACGAGCCAAAGCGTTAGCACTAATCGCTGGCACTGAGCCAGCGACAGGCTCAGGAATAGTCATTAACATTTCAGGAACACTCTCAGCGGTTACATTGCTAGATGCGATTCAAGAACTTCGCGATGCAGGCGCCAAGGCGATTGAGATTTCTGATGCTAATCTCAACGTTCGGGTAGTAGCTAATACTTGGTTTGCTGACGCAAGCACAGGAGTCAACATTTCAGGTACCACGTTAACCTTGCCCATTCGCATCTCGGTCATTGGCGATAGCACCGTTCTGGCACCGGCCTTAGAGATTCCAGGCGGCTTGGCAGACACAGTAACCACTGGTGGTGGCTCAATAACGCTTGAAGAGATTGAAAATATTTCAATTAAATCCGTGGTCCCTCTGGCTACTAGTTAGGCCTTTTGCCGTATTCTTTTGGTATGACAAATATTCCTGCGGATTTGAATTACACCGAAGAACACGAATGGGTAAAAGTTGTTGATGCAACAACCGTTCGCTTTGGAATCACCGACTACGCACAAGATGCATTAGGTGACATCGTTTTTGCTGATCTCCCTAAAGCTGGTACTGCTATAAGCGCAGGTTCCCCGTGCGGTGAAGTTGAATCAACAAAAAGTGTTAGTGAAATTTACGCACCTGTAGATGGCACAATCGCTGCTGCAAATAGTGCCGTAGAAACTGCACCTGAAACTCTAAATTCTGATCCATACGGAAACGGCTGGCTAGCCGACGTTACGGTTGCAGACGCAAATGCTGCCGTAGCAGGTTTACTAGATGCTGCTGGGTACCGCGCTGTAATCGGAGAGTAAGTTTTTTTAAACATGAAATGTTCAGCTTGCGGTCAAGAAAATCAACAACAGGGTGCTCCTTGTACCAATTGTGGCGTTGTATTTTCATTGTTTGAAGCAACTGGAGTAATTCCACTTACCGAACAAGACAGTTCTGACCTAGGTGAAACAACCGAACTACCTAATGTTGTTTCTGGTGGAGCTGCGCTGATTGTTCGCAGAGGACCTCTTGAAGGAGTCCGATTTGATTTAGTTGCCAAAGATGGACAAATTATCTCGATCGGTAGATCTCCGGAAAGCAGTATCTTTTTAGATGATGTAACGGTTTCTAGAAAACATGCAACGCTTGCTCGAGTCAACGGAGTTTGGACAATTTCTGATACTGGTTCACTTAACGGAACCTATGTGAACCGTGACCGAGTTGAAAGCAGTGCACTAAACAACGGCGATGAGCTCCAGATTGGAAAGTATCGTTTTGCGTTTGTTACTGGTGACAATTAGTGCAAGAAAAAGCATTCAATTCCAATAAGTCGCTTTCGAGTATCGGCGAAGTAATTGTTCAACTGCGTGATGAGTTTCCGGACATTTCAATATCAAAAATTAGGTTTCTGGAGTCCCATGGGTTATTAAATCCACAGCGAACCGCCAGTGGTTATCGCAAATTCTCCGTGGTTGACATTGAACACCTTCGTTACATACTTCGAATGCAAAGAGACTATTTCTTACCGTTACGAGTCATTCGAGAACACATAGATGCAATGAATCGGGGTCTTGAACCTCCGGTAGTTGGCGACGTGGCTCCAAAGCCGCCAAAGGTAATAGTTGATGTTGATGCCATTACAACCACCACTGGGACTGCAATTCGTCTAACTAAGGCAGAACTAATCTCGAATTGTTCCGACCAAGACAAGTTTGTGAACGAATTAATTGATTACGGTTTAATCAAAGCTGATGCATCCGGATACTTCTCTGGTACGGCCCTCAACATTGCCCAGAAATGTGTTGCTTTGGCAGAGTTCGGTCTTGGTCCAAGGCACTTGAAAACTGTAGTTACCAGCGCGTCACGTGAAGTGGATTTATTTGAACCGATTCTCAAAAACGCAAGAAGTGGTAAAAATCCGCTGTCAAAAGCGCAAGCGGAAGATTTGGCACTTCAATTGGCTGGCACGATCGTTTCGCTACACGCGTACGTTGTTAGGGATCTTTTAAACCTAGAAAACTAATAACTACGCTTAAACTTTTATCGTGGTTGAAGTTGAAGTTGTAGGAATCCGTGTTGAGTTACCGGCTAACCAACCAGTTCTTGTATTGCGCGAACTCTCTGGCGATAGATACCTGCCACTTTGGATTGGTAATTCTGAGGCTACCGCGATTTCGCTGGCTTTAGATGGAGTGAATCCACCAAGACCACTCACACATGACTTACTGGTAGATGTGATTGAACATCTTGATGATCAAGTTATGTCCGCATCGATAACTGAATTGATCGATGGAACTTACTTTGCCCAATTAGATTTTGCCAATCACGATGCCGTTTCAGCTCGCCCCTCAGACGCAGTTGCAGTCGCAATTAGATGCGGGGTGCCTATTTATGTCGCCCAAGAGGTTTTCGATGAAGCTGGGATGGATGTTATAAATGACGACGATGTCGAGAATCCGGATGAAGAAGTTGAAAAATTTAGAGCGTTTCTAGACGAGATCAATCCAGAGGACTTTAGTTAACTTCTCCGGCAGTAGGTGGGTTGCA
>CAYVZD010000001.1:19113-38064 GCA_964456135.1 uncultured Bifidobacterium sp. | reverse complement strand
TGAATAATTTGGTTCAAAAATAGCGGCCAATGAACCGTATACAAAAGCGTCTTGAGTCGCTAAATCTAATTTTGCTAATTCTGATTCCGTCCAATGCCAATCGGCAGTTTGATTCAAGTAAAAATGATACGAAGGTGAACCATTCTCATCAAGAATTACTTCTACCAGCGTTGCAGGCTCTTGTGCACGAACGCTGTAAGTAAGATCAAGTTCATTTTTTAAAGCTTCCTGGTAGAGAAAAGTTCCATTTTTGTCAGAACTAAACCGGGCACGAAACTTAACGTCATCGCCTTTACGAGCTAGTGCCAGTGCACAGTTTGCTGCACTGCCACCAGCAATGTCCTTCTCGCTGGTATCTGTGATTATGCGGTCTATGACAACTTCGCCCAAGACTGCAATTCTTCCCATAGGGCTAGAATAACGACGTGGCGCAAAGGAGCCAGATGTGGCAGTAACTATTCGTGATGTGGCTGCTCACGCTCAAGTTAGTGTGGCTACTGTTAGTCGGGCACTTCGGGGGTTAAATTCTGTTTCTGTCGCAACTCGAGAGCGGGTTGAAGCCGCTGCTGCTCAACTTGATTATGTACTTCCATATCGACCTGATTTAACCGTTAACTCGAAAGCTATTCGAGTCGGAGTTGTTTTGCCATACATTGGCCGTTGGTATTTTTCGAAAGTAGTTAGTGGAATTGAAAGTGTAATCGGGGACAAAAATGGGGAAGTTAGCCTGATTAGACCCTTTGACCGAACTGGCCGTCGACGAGATTTAGCCGATTGCATTGACCCCGCATCCGTAGACGCAGTGATCTTGGTGTCTATGTCAATAACTGATCCTGAGTTTTATTGGCTCAAAGAGCGAAATATTGCGCTATCACTTCTTGGTTCATTTCACCCAGAAATAGACAATGTTCGGATAGACGATTACGCAGCCATGAAAGCGGCTACCGATTATCTGATTAGTTTGAAGCACACAAGAATTGGAATGGTCGGGACAGCGGCTTTTGATCCAGCTCCAAATCAAGTGCACATAGATCGGACGAATGGCTTTAAAGGCGCCATGAATGCAGCCAAATTAGAAGTAGATCCAGAGTTGATCGTGCAATCTGATTTTTCAATCAAAGGTGCCCAGCGCGCTGTTGAGCGGCTTTTTGAGTTGTCGAATCCGCCTACAGCGATAGTTGCCGAATCTGATGAATTGGCTTTTGGTGTGATTACGGCAGCCCGAAACCATGGCATTCGGGTGCCTGAAGATCTATCTGTGACCGGTATTGATGACCATGAAGTCTCTGATTCATTCGGTCTTACGACTATTGCGCAACCGGTGACATCACTGGGCGAAGTTGCTGCTTGGCAAGTTATTTCGCACAGTGAAAAACCTGCTTCTGTATGTATGCCAACTTCGCTGGTTGTTCGAAATTCAACGGCAAAGTTAATTGGTTAAAAATGAGTTGGTGGCAAAACGGGGTTATCTATCAGGTCTATCCACGCTCATTTTTCGACTCAAATGATGATGGAATGGGAGATCTATCTGGTGTCACCGAGAAACTTCCATACTTAAAAAAATTAGGTGTTGATGCAATTTGGCTTTCACCTTTCTACCCATCGCCGTTACATGATGGCGGATATGACGTTGCTAATCCCAGAGACGTTGCTCCCGAACTAGGTGGTCTGCAAAGTTTTGATCAATTAAGCAAAAAGGCCAAAGAATGCAACATCAAAATCATTGTGGATTTAGTGCCAAATCACTTTTCTAAAGAACATCCCTGGTTCAAACAGGCACTTTTGAGCGAACCCAATTCTGATGCAAGACGCTTATTTCATTTTCGGGATGGAAAAGGAAATGCTGGACAATTTCCACCTAATAATTGGATCTCACTTTTTGGTGGACCGGCATGGACTCGAGTAGTCGAGGCAGATGGCAAGCCAGGGCAGTGGTACCTACACATTTTTGACGCTAGCCAACCAGATTTAAATTGGTCGAATTCTCAAATCCGAAGTGACTTCAAAGAAACAATTAATTTCTGGCTAAATCGGGGAGTTAGTGGTTTTCGAATCGATGTAGCCGTCGGCTTAATTAAAGACATGAGTTATCAAGATGATCCAGAGCCACAGCTAAGAGTCGATGCGATGAGATTGGATTTGTATGATCCAGAAAATCCGCAGCGCAGTGATGAAATTAGGAAATGGGCCAAAGACTCACCATTATTTGATCGTGATGAAGTGCATCAAATTTACCAAGAATGGAGAGAATTATTTAAAGATCGTAGCGATGATGTTTTTGCTGTAGCAGAGGCTTGGGCATATCCAGTTGAGCGTGCCATGGCTTATGCGAAAAGTTTAGGGCAAGTATTTAATTTTGACTTTATGATTGTGCCGTTTAAATCAGCCACGTTATCGCAAACTATAAATCAACTGATAGCTGCAGCCAATGAGTACCAAACATTTCCTACCTGGGTGCTGTCTAATCACGATGTCAGCCGCATTGTGACAAGACTTGGTGGCGGAGAACTTGGACGAGCCAAAGCAAGAGCTATGGCGACTTTGACACATTTTTTGCCGGGGAGTATTTACGTTTACCAAGGTGAGGAACTAGGTTTACCTGATGCGAACATAGCGCCCGAGTTACGTTTAGATCCAATTTGGGAAAAATCTGGGCATACGCAAATCGGACGAGACGGTTGCCGAGCACCGATTCCTTGGAATAGTAAATTGCCAAATCGGGGGTTTTCTAAGGCATTCAAAACTTGGTTACCGTCCCCGGCAGATTGGGTTGTTGAAGATGTGCCAACTCAAGAAGCTGATCCTTCGAGCACACTTTGGCTATATCGAAAGTTGATTAACCTACGTAAATCACATCAACTTTGGCAGGTGCCAATTGACCAAGTTAGCGCGTCTGTAAATGGGCACTTGTTGGTGGTTTGGCGAGCGCAGTTGGGTGTGTGTTTAGTTAATACAGGTGACCAACCCATTGCTTTTGAAATGCCGTGCCCAATGCAGGTTCTAGTTCAGTCAAATCAACTCAAAGTCGAATTGGACGAAAAGGCAATTTCTGTGCCTGGAAATACAGCAATAATCCTGGAAAAAGTCTCAACTAAAACCTAAAGTAGAGGTTGAGGGATACTTCGGCGTGTCTATGAGCGATGTCGTTGACTCGATATATCGGTGCGCATATAGTTCTTGATACAGGTTCCCCGCGCCAAATAGACGCCCTGAAAACAGGAGTTCGCATGTCGGACAATAACTCAGATAACGGCTCAACTGTTGTGCAGAAAAATTCTGATGTAGATCGTCAGACTGCAAAGTCAATGGCTGGCGAACAGGGTTTACTTTTTGACGAAGTTTCAATGCAGACCATGCCGGCTACCGGTTACCGCGGTCCGGTTGCTGCCGGGGTAGTTGGGATAACCTACCGCCAGCTTGATTACTGGGCCCGTACCGAATTAGTTGTTCCTACAGTTCGCCCAGCTGGTGGATCTGGAACATCAAGACTTTATGGATTTCGCGACATTTTGGAATTAAAGATTGTTAAACGGTTACTAGATACTGGGGTATCACTTCAACAGATCCGTACCGCTGTAGAACACTTGCGTATGCGTGGTACCACAGATCTAAGTCAAGTAACGCTGATGAGCGATGGTGCAAGTGTTTATGAGTGCACATCAAGTGACGAAGTCATAGATCTATTAGCTGGTGGACAAGGTGTGTTTGGCATTGCAATCGGTCGGGTGTGGCAAGAAGTCGAGGGATCTCTAGCCCAACTTCCAGGTGAAAAAACTTTGGATGAATTGGATCCACTTGTTACCGATGAATTAGCAGCGCGCCGCAAGAATCGAACTGCTGGATAACGGTCGCCTTTAACCTTTTTTAGTATTAGTCTTTAGTCAAGCAAGATTTAACGTGGGAGAGCGTGCTTAACTGCATCGCCGAAGGGGCAAAACTCCTCAGAACCTCTCAGGCAAAAGGACCGCGTTAAATTAGCAACTCTGAAGTGACCTGCACAACAGATGAGGAGAGTCCGATAAGGACTTAAATCTGTTTAGAGGTTGACATGTCAGTTAAAACTGCAAACCATGATTCCTTCGTGCCACGTCACATTGGTCCAAATCAAACTGAACTTGAACACATTTTAAGTGTGCTGGGTTATGGTTCACTTGATTCACTTTCCAGCGCCGCAGTCCCAGCAACAATTGCATTACAAAATGGTCTAGACCTGTTCCCAGGAGCTAGTGAACCAGAAGCCCTTGCCGAATTGCGCACGCTAGCAGATGCAAATGTCGTTTTAACTTCCATGATTGGTCTTGGTTACTACGGCACACATGTTCCTGGAGTAATACTTCGTAACATTACGGAGAATCCAGCTTGGTACACCGCTTACACTCCTTACCAACCTGAAATCTCGCAAGGTCGTCTTGAAGCTTTGCTTAATTTTCAAACCATGATTACTGACTTAACCGGTTTGGACATCGCTAGTGCTTCCTTACTCGATGAATCAACTGCCGCTGCCGAAGCAATGACATTAATGCGTCGACAAAGTAAGAGCGAATCTAATGTTTTCGTCGTAGATAGTGACACACATCCGCAAACTCTTGCAGTCTTAAACACTCGGGCAATTCCACTTGGAATCGAATTAAGTATTTTGGATGTTGATGCAAGTACTGAAATACCTGAAAGTTTCGGTCTATTGCTTAGCTACCCAGGTAGCAGCGGAAGAATTCGAAACATCGAAACACTGATTAACAAAGCTCATGGGCAGGGAATTCTCGTTGGCGTAATAACTGATTTGCTCGCGCTGACATTACTTAAATCACCTGGTGAAATGGGAGCTGATATCGCTGTAGGTAGCTCACAACGCTTCGGTGTGCCTATGGCATTCGGTGGACCTCACGCTGGATTCATGGCTGTCAAAAATGGTCTAGAACGTTCGATGCCAGGACGTCTAGTTGGCGTCAGTGTTGACGTTGATGGTAAGCCTGCATATCGGTTAGCACTACAAACACGTGAGCAACACATTCGCCGCGACAAAGCAACCAGCAACATATGTACGGCACAGGTTTTACTAGCCGTTATGGCGTCGATGTACGCGGTTTACCATGGACCGTTCGGCCTAAAAGAAATCGCCCGTCGTACCCATAGTCATGCCCGAACTTTAGCTGCGGGATTAATTAGGGCTGGCTTAGAAATTGAAAACGATTTCTTCGACACCATCCGAGTGAAAGTCCCTGGAAAGGCGCAAGCAGTTTTAAATGCTGCTTATGATCGTGGCATTTCTCTTTGGGAAGTCGATGGTGACACACTTCAAATCTCAACTGATGAAACTACAACTCCACAGATCATCGAACAGGTTTGGCAGGCTTTCAATAGTGCTATTTCCGGTGACTATCCAATTTCTTACGACGATGTTGCTACTGGTGAAAACATTCCAACTGGATTGCAGCGCACCAGCGAATACTTGACCCATCCAGTCTTTAATTCACATCACAGTGAAACTGAAATGCTTCGTTACATTCGTTCGTTAAGCGATAAGGACATTGCTCTTGATCGATCGATGATTCCTCTCGGCTCATGCACAATGAAGTTGAATGCCACCGCTGAAATGGAACCAGTTACTTGGCCAGAATTTGCCAACATTCATCCATTTGCGCCATTAAGCACTGTTTCAGGTTACTTAACTTTAATTAAGCAGTTGGAAGCTTGGCTTGTTGAGGTTACTGGCTATGACGCAGTGAGCTTGCAACCAAATGCAGGTTCGCAAGGAGAGTTCTCTGGCCTACTTGCCATACGTAGTTACCACATGGCTCGCGGTGAAGGACATCGTGACATTTGCTTGATTCCAAGTTCGGCACATGGAACAAATGCCGCTTCAGCCGTTATGGCCGGTATGAAGGTCGTAGTTGTTGGATGTGATGACTTCGGCAACGTTGACGTTGATGATTTAAAACACAAGATCATGGAAAATGAGAACCGCATAGCGGCCCTGATGGTTACCTATCCTTCTACTCATGGAGTTTATGAAACATCTATAACTGACATTTGCGCGATGATTCATGATGCAGGTGGTCAAGTTTATGTTGATGGTGCAAATTTAAATGCACTTGTTGGTTTAGCTAAACCAGGAAAGTTTGGCGCAGATGTTTCGCATTTGAATTTGCATAAAACTTTCGCAATCCCACATGGCGGTGGTGGCCCTGGTGTTGGACCGGTAGCAGTGCGTGAGCACCTAGCTCCTTACTTACCTTCACACCCACTCCGACCAGAAGCAGGTCCACTAGGACGAGGTCATACTGACGGTGGGGTTGGTCCAGTGAGTGCTGCACCGTGGGGAAGTGCCGGCATCCTGACAATTCCTTGGGCTTACATTCGAATGATGGGAGCACAAGGTTTAACAAAAGCAACTCAAGTTGCGGTTGCTAGTGCAAACTACATTGCAAAACATCTCGCCGATGATTTCCCAATTCTCTACGTTGGTCCAAACAACTTAGTAGCACATGAATGTATTTTGGATCTTCGCGAAATAACTAAAGAGACTGGCGTAACCGTTGATGATGTAGCCAAACGATTAATTGATTTTGGTTTCCATGCACCAACTATGTCGTTCCCAGTTGCTGGAACATTAATGGTTGAACCAACTGAAAGTGAATCATTGTTTGAGTTAGATCGGTTCATTGCGGCGATGAAGCAAATTAAGCAAGAGATTCTGCAAGTTGCAAGTGGCAAGTGGACTGCAGAAGATAACCCGTTGCGAAATGCGCCACATACAGCCGAATTTTGCTTAGGCGAGTGGAATCATCCTTACTCTCGGGAAGAAGCGGCCTACCCGGTAGCAAGTCTTCGCAATCAGAAGTACTGGCCACCAGTGCGACGGATCGATGGAGCTTATGGTGATCGTAATTTAGTCTGTGCCTGTCCACCAATAAGCGATTTCGCTTAATCGCAAAAACGCAATTGAAAGCACCTACTTGGGTAATCTGAGTAGGTGCTTTCTTTAACTGAGCAAGAAAATGCCATGCTTGCTGGCGATCACGGACCTGCTGTCGCCTTAGCAATGAAGTTAATAACCGAATTAGGTCGGATTAAAGGTGCTACCAAACTCATTGACATTGAGTCAGTACATGTCGATGGATGTCTATTTTATGGACAAGCAGGATTGGATTACGCAGAAAAATTAGTTCAACTAGGTGCCAGGGTAGTGGTACCGACCACAGTAAATGTTGGCAAAGTTGATCTCCTTCATCCGAATTTAGTTCGCCAAGATAATGCCAAAGAAATATTTATGGCTACTGGTGGACGCAAACTTATGGAAGCGTACGCAAAATTAGGTGCCAGGCAAACCTGGACCTGTGCACCGTATCAGCAAGATACTCGCCCTGAATTCGGGACAGACATAGTTTGGGCTGAATCAAATGCAATCGCATTTGCAAATTCTGTTCTTGGTGCGAGAACTGATCGTTACGGCGACTTTATGGACATAGCTAGTGCCATCACCGGGAAAAGTGCACTTGCTGGATTACATCTACCCGAAAATCGCGTTGGACACCTCATTTTGGATTGTCGAGGACTTTCCAGGAGAGTTTTGGAATTAGACATTACATATCCGATTCTTGGATATCTTGCGGGAAAATTTGCTGGAACTAAAAATCCGGTTTTTCTTGGACTACCTGAAGATGTTAGTGAAGACAAACTTAAAGCTCTTGGCGCAGCCGCTGCATCTGCAGGGGGAGTTGGCTTATTTCATGTGGTTGGACGTACTCCCGAAGCACAGACGATAGATCAAGTAATTGCTGATGTTTCAAGTGTGCCAACACATCAAATAACAGGTGATTTACTTTCGAAAACCAGGGACGAACTTAGTACTGCAAAGCAAAACACAAAGTTAGATGCCGTTTCATTAGGTACTCCTCATGCATCTCTAGCTGAGATCGAGGATTTGTATGAACAAGTCAGTTCGGGGGGAGAATTTCATTCTCAAGTAGATTTCTTCATCAATACAGGTCGAAGTGTGTTTAATGCTGCAAAGGAAATTGGTTTAATTGAAAAACTTGAACAGCGAAATGTTAAGTTCGTCGTCGATACCTGTGCATATGTAACTTCGATATTTAGACCAGGCACGCAAACAGTGATCACAAATTCAGGGAAAGTTGCTCACTATGCACCTGCCAACATGGGCGTTCAGATCGTTCTAGGCACACTTGAAGAATGTGTGCAATCAGCCCGATTAGGAAAACTTAATTGGAACGAGCAACTGTTTAATGACTAATTCAATAGAAGCAAAGCCATTGACATACGGCGATACCGAGGGTGAGATCTTGGTACTCACCGAACCGATATCTTTTTGGGGTGGAATCGATCCCGAAACTGGCATTATTGCTGACATACATCATCCTGAGCATGGCCAATGTGTCACAAATCGAATATTGGCTTTGCATTCAAGTCGAGGCTCAAGTACCGGTTCATACATTTTGATGGAACTAATGCGAGCAAAAATCGCTCCGAAAGCTATTTTGGTATCGCAGCCAGATGGCGTTATTTGCACTGGAGTTCTAGTTGGCGGCGCAATTTACGGCTATGAATTACCCGTTATTCAGATACCCAAAGACGCCCTAGAAAGCCTCAAATCAGGTGTAACTGGGAAAGTGGTATCAAATGTCGACGGTGCCACCTTGAACCTCAAATAGCCAGTTTGGCCATTTTCATTACCTGACATAATGTATCTTATCGGTTATTTACTCAGACAATTGGCTGGGAATAAATGCCTGAATTGATGGGTTTATCAAGTTAAGAAAGATCATCTTAATCTCGGAGGTTCTTAGGATGGCTGAATCAATGCGTGGTAGCCGACTTGGTTACACAAGCTACGAAATAGATCCTGGTGTTAACGCACCAAGGAAAATTACGACATTTATCTGTCCTAATGAACATGTTTTTGAATTACCTTTTTCGATCGACGCTGATGAAATTCCTGACACTTGGCTGTGTGACTGCGGTGAATCTGCGCTGCGTAAAGGTGCTGGCAAAGTAACCAAAAAAGTTCTTAAACCAGCTAAATCACACTATGACATGCTGGTTGAGCGGCGTAGCAAGAAAGATCTGGAATCTTTACTTAAAGAACGGGTTGAATCGATTCGTAAGCCAGTTAGTAGGTCTAAAAAGGCAAGTTAGGGACGTTTTAACCTGGGTAACCGTCTCTGGATACCCCAGACAGTTACTTTTAGCAGGGCCTCTTTCACGATTGCCCCGGACATTTTGCTTTCGCCAATTTCACGTTCTATAAATGTGATGGGTACTTCAATCACTTTTAACCCCGCTTTTACGGCCCGCCAAGCCATGTCAACTTGAAAGCAATAACCCTGACTTTGCACGGCGCGTAAATCAATTTTATTTAACGCACTCATTCGATAGGCCCGAAATCCTCCTGTTGCATCTCTTAGAGCTATTCCAAGCATTAATCGGGTGTAGATGTTGCCACCTCGGGACAATATTTCTCGCTGAATTGGCCAGTTAACAACTTTCCCACCTTTGATCCAACGAGATCCTAAAACTACATCCGCGTCATTTAGAGCGGTCAAAACTTTTACTAGATCAACTGGGCGATGTGAACCATCTGCATCCATTTCAACGACAACATCGTAATTTTGATTCTTTGCCCAATCAAAGCCAGCAAGGTACGCGGCACCTAAACCTTGTTTTGCTTGACGGTGCAAGACATGAACATTTGGATTCGCTGAAGCAATTTGCGCTGCCAACTTCCCTGTTCCATCTGGTGAATTGTCGTCTGCAACCAAAATGTCAACTGCAGGCAACTGCTCTTGGATTCCAGAAATTATTAAAGGTAGATTTTCATACTCGTTAAAAGTTGGAATGATAACTAAGGTGCGACCCAAGCGATCAATAGACTTTTCTTGACTCATTTTGCAGCTCTAAGCGCCTTATACAAAGCTGTGGCGCCGACAAAAATCCAGATTCCATTTAATCCAACACTTGGTAAAGCACCGTGGTAGAGACCATTTATTAACAAACCAACAGCACCTAGTACGTTAATTACCAGAGAAATAACTGAAGTAGCCGGATAAATGTTTCGGCTGTTCAAATAAAATGCAAGTAACAAACATGCTGCGCCAAACCAGCCAACTATCTCTACGAAAATATCCACTTGCTTAGCCTACGAGGTTTTTTCTGGTTTCCGATTACGCATAGCAATTCTCAAAAAATTAAGCCCTACAATCAAGCAACTTAACAAAGACATCCAACCTGGGAAACTGTCACTAATCGATCGAGTTGAAGAAATCGGTAATTGAACTTCGACTATTGCTGGGACAAACTGATCCGTTTTAATCAATACTTTGCCGTTTGGATCTATTGCTCCGGAAATACCTGAAGTACTCGCCACGACGATAGATCGTTCGTGTTCGATTGCTCGGAATCTAGTAATCGTAAATTGCTGCTCTGGTTGCTGAGTCAAGCCATAAGTTGCATTATTTGTTTGCACAGTGAGAAACTCTGCACCACTATTTACAACTTGTCGAACAAAATTTCCGAATGCAATCTCGAAACAAATAACATTGCCAAAATTAACTTCATCAAAGTTAGCATCGCCAGATTTCACTCTATTCAATTTAAATAACCCAAGTTCACTACCTGGAATGTAATCGTTTGGTACTAGTTGAATTCGATCAATGTAATCTGTCAAAAGATTACGAAACGGAATGTACTCACCAAACGGTACTAAATTATTTTTAGCGTAAATTTCTGTCGGTCCCGATTTTTGCCAAAGAATTCCAACGTTTCTTGGTCCATCTGGATTAGTTCCTCGTATTGTTGCGCCAACAAGTATTGGGATGTCTGCTTTTTTTACCAAAGTTGTTATTTGTTGCGCCACTTCCCTATTTTGCAGCGGATCAATGTCCGTTGAACTTTCTGGCCAAATAATTAGTTCTGGACGACTGGAGTTCGTGTTTTTTGCTAAAAATTCATCTGTGACTGACAAATGATTATTCAAGACAGCTTTTCGTTGTGCACTTAGGTCAAGACCAATCCTGGGGACATTTCCCTGAATTGCTACTAATGATATGTCCGCATTTGTTGAAACAGGATTAATCAGTGAACTGAAGATAAAAATAAAACTTAATAGCAATATTGAACTTAAAAATTTTTTACTAAAGATCCGCAAAATAAGTCCAGCGACCAAAACTGCGGCAAAAGTAACTAATGAACTGCTGCCAACTCGAGCAAGTTGAACGAGCGGTCCATCTACTTGGCTGTATGCAATTAGTCCCCATGGGAATCCGCCGAATGGAATGTGGCTTCTTAGCACCTCTACAGCAACAACACAAAAGGCAAAAAAGAGCAGCGAAGATAATTTCCTTCGATTAACCTCAACTAATCCCAGGAATATCCAGGGAATAACGCCTAAAGCTGTGATTAACAACCAGGCATCAATTCCGATTACTTTCATCCAAGATAAATGAATAAGAAAAAATGTTGAAGAAAAAATTAAAAGTATCCAGATTCGGATTCTGCGAGGATTTTTATCAAGTTGCCAAATCACTATGGCAAGCGAAAGTATTGTTAAAACCCAATTAGAAGTTTCAAAACCCAACGCACACATATAGCCTGAAAGTAGGGCGAGTAAAAACTTAAACATTTGTTGGCCAAAATTTTTCAGGATCGTAGATAGCCTGACCATTTCTTATTGTGGCCACGCACCTTGGCATACTCGAGACTAAATCAGGTAGTGGCGGTGTACCACTGCGTTCGTCTGTTGACCAAGCACGAACTCTTTCGTCAGGAACCTTTATCGTGTAATCATCTACTTCCCAAACTGCTAAATTTGCCGGTAACCCCACTGCAATAACGCCATTATTTTCATCCCTACATGCTCGCCAACCTCCTCGCGTGTGGGCGTTAAACGCTGCCCTGGCACTAATTCGATGGTTGGCAGTGTGATGATCGGTTGCTGCCTTTACTGCCCGCCAAGGATCTATCGGAGTAACAGGTGAATCGGAACTAAAAGCCAATGGGATGCCTGCATTACAAATTGAATTAAAAGTGTTCATTTGATGTGCTCGTTGCTTACCTAACCTTTGTTCGTATAAGCCTTCCACATTTCCCCATAGTTCGTCGAATACTGGTTGCATACTTAAGACCACACCGGTTTTAGCGAGAAAATCTAGATGAGAATTCTTAAGCATCTCAGCATGTTCGATCCGATGTTTGGCAAACCTAAATTGCGAAATACCAACTTCGTCAACTGCCAAATTAATCCCTTGAACGACCGCATCTAATGCAGCATCACCAATGGCATGAAAACCACCTTGGATTCCTTCTCTAGTACAGGCAATTAAATGATCTGCTATCTGCCTAGCAGTGAGAAATGTTGAACCATTTTCAGTTGTATTTTCATATGGCTGATTAAGCCAGGCAGTCTTAGATCCAATTGAGCCATCAACGGTTAAATCCCCAGCTGCCCCAAAGGCACCCAGACGCTTAACTTGCGCTAAATCCGTAGTTCCCCAATACGCAAAAATCTCTGGCAAATCCTTTCGATTTGCAAAACTTAAAACATCCAAAAAGTCGGCTTCACCCGATACATAAGGTCCACCATTTTCGTGCACACATACAACACCTTTACTTGCTGCATGATTCAATGAAGAAAGTATGTGCTTCTGTCTTTGCTCGTTAGGTAAATTTTCTTGGACATACTGCCGAACCTGATGATGCTGTTCTTGCTTAACAATTCCTTGATGTCCTGGCACATTGACTAACGCTGAATGAACATCTATTCGACTTAAATATAGGCGTCGATCACCAACGATGCTGGCTACTTCTGAATAGTTCCATAAATGTGCATCTAGCCAATTAGTGTCTTCCCAGCCATGTCCAATTACGAAACTATCTGAGTTTCTTTCTATAAAAACACGAAGCAAATCGATTGCTTCGTGTGCACTTTTAGCAGTCGATAAGTCGAGCCCACTGAGCGAGGCACCAGTTGCCGAAAGATGAACATGCGAATCAACAAATCCTGGGGATACGAAAAAATCGGATAAATCTAGGACGTGATCAAAGTCGAGGTCCAAGTTAGCGACCGCATCTTGCTGACCCACCCAGGAAATTATTTGCTTATCAATTAATAGACAGTCGGCAAACGGAACTGCCGGAGCATAGACGTGCTTTGCTTTGATTAAGGTACGCATTTGGCAATTTTCACAAATCTATTTTTGAACCAAAATAGGCAATTTAAGACTTTTTAAAAGTCTATTAACTTGTTTGGAAACTCCCCAATCATTCACAATAAATTCCAGTTCCTTATGATTTTTAATTTTAGTTGGAATCTCTAGGGACTTCGGCAACTTACCATCAGTGCGAACCGAGACGACTTTCATCGCTGCAGCTAAATAGTCCTGCGAACTTAAAATATTTTCTTTGGCAGACTTCTTAATAGAATCATGATCCGCTTTGGCAGCAGCAATAATTTTGTTCATACTGCCAAATTTTGCAACTAGGTCGGCAGCAGTTTTTTCCCCTATTCCCTTTACGCCAGGTAAACCATCAGAAGGATCGCCCCGCAGCGCCGAAAAAGTAGCATATTGACTACCTCGGATACCAAATTTTTCCAACAGATATTCGTCGGTGATTACCTCAAGATTCTTCATTCCTTTATTCATCGAGATTACATAATTTTTGCTCTTGTCATTAACTAACTGAAACAAATCTCGATCACCTGTTACTACAAATGTATTGGTTTTCGTATTGGCTACTAAAGTGCCAAGTATGTCGTCAGCTTCAAAATCTACTTGGCCAATTCTGGCGATACCAATTGCATCAATGATTTGAGCGATGGCAGAAATCTGCGGAGAAAGATTATCGGGAATTAATTCAAATCCATCGTCACTACTTTGTTCATCGATCCGATGTGTTTTATATGAGGGAACTAAATCAACTCGCCACTGCGGACGCCAATCGGTATCCCAAGCAAATGCAATTCTTTTCGCCGGAAATTTTTCAATAAATGTACTGGTCATTTCAAGAAAACCACGAATTGCTCCTGATGGAGTTCCATCTGGTGCTGTTACTGATTCTGGTACTGCAAAAAATGATCTGTAATACATAGTGGCTGTATCGAAATAAAGCCCATTGGCTACCATGCTACGACTCCCCTTGCAACAAGTGCTTTTGCTTCGTGACATTTCGTAACTAACTTTGAATCACTTGATGCACTCGCAAGTTGACCCAACATGTCGATTACTTGTTTAGTCCATCGGACAAAGTCGCCAGGTTCAAGATCTGAATTACGTAAAACTTTGTTTAATTGCTGTCCTTTAGCCCATTTCAAAGTCGGCCAAATAAATCCAGCATCAGCCTCTCGTAGGTAATTGAGTCGGAAACTACTTTCCACGTCTTTTATTTCTCCCCATAAATCAAACATTTGATCAATTACCATTCCTAATTCGCCCTCTGGCAAGATTGGTGGCTCTGTCTCATCTTTTCGAGACTCAAAAACCAAAATACTTACGGCACTGGCTAACTGGACCGGAGTTAACTCAGAAAATAGACCATTCTTTAAACATTCGGCTGCAAGTAAATCTAGCTCTGAGTAAATCCGTCCGAGCATCGCACCAGATTCAGTAACTTCATACCCGTCGTTGGCCGGCACTAAATATTCGAGTTTTGCCAAGACTTCACAAATCCGATCAAATTCTTTTGAAATTGAGGAAGTTTTTGCCGAAATTTGGTCTTCTAATTTATGGATTTCCTTTTTACTTACAAACTCGCGGTCATACCATCTGGCATGTATTTCTCTTTCGTTGCAACCATGGCAGGGATGAGCACGTAAGGCTTTTCGGAGCCGGTTGATTTCAACATCCTGTGAAACTGTTGATTCCTTGAAACTCTTATGACTAGGAATTTCCTTAGCAAATTTTGCCAATCGTTCGCTTGCCCATTTTTTAGATTTAACATTGCGGGTATCAAATTTACCTGGGATAACAACAGCACCTAATAGAGCTGTATTTGCAGAATAATCAACAACTGAGATTCGGCGAACTTGACCATTTGCACTCATTACTCGCGGTCTTGGATCATCGAAATCTCTTGCCTCATCCAAGACTAAATATGGAACACTTTTTCGTCTCCCATCGTCGAACGCAATTACATCTCCCCGCTTTAATTCAAGTAAAAAATCAACTGCAAGAATTTTACGATCCCGACTTTGTTTCCTGGAATTTTCTTTTTCCAAATCAGAGATGCGTCGACGAATCTGCATATAGCTATCAAAATCACCTAAGTGACACTCTTTAGATTCGTTATATCCAGAGATGGCCTCTTGATTTCGTTTTATTTGTGAAGCTAACCCAACAACAGAACGGTCTGCTTGAAATTGAGCAAAACTTGATTCTAAGAGCTCTTTAGATTTGGTAAATCCAAATTGTGAAATTAAATTGACCGCCATGTTGTAACTCGGTCTGAAACTTGACTTCAATGGATAAGTTCGGGTACTGGCTAAACCAGCTAAATTCCCAGGTTCTAATTCCTTATGCCAAATAACAATTGCATGACCTTCTATGTCTATCCCGCGTCGGCCTGCTCTACCCGTTAATTGGGTGTATTCACCTGGAGTTATCGGTGCATGGACACTTCCGTTCCATTTAACTAATTTTTCTAAAACGACACTTCGAGCTGGCATGTTTATTCCCAATGCCAAAGTTTCAGTAGCAAAGACAACTTTTACTAATCCTTGCGCAAACAGTTGCTCAACTACTTCTTTGAATGCTGGCAACATTCCAGCATGGTGTGCTGCTACACCTCGTTCTAATCCCTCACGCCAAGATGCATAACCAAGTGCTTGAAGTTCTTCAATCTGTGCATCTGCGAATACTTGATCTACTATTCCACGAATTTCAAGTTGCTCTTCTTTACTGGTAAGTCTTAAGCCAGCCGATAAACACTCGTTCACAGCTTCGTTGCATCCACTTCGTGAAAAAACGAAAGTAATTGAGGGTAATAAACCTTGTCGATCTAATTCGTCGATTACCACAATTCGGCTTGGAGTTAATCGACTATAAAATCTTTGTTTTCCACGACCAAATTTCTCAGCCGACTTTTCATTTTGCCAAATGCGCAAAAGCTCACGGTTGATTTCTCCATTTTGAAATAGTTCGATCAAACCGTCTTTGACCATCACATGTTGATGCAATGGAGTTGGGCGATGTTCCTCAACTACTATTTCGGTTTCTCCCCGAACCGTGGCTAACCAATCCCCAAATTCTTCTGCATTACTTACTGTTGCTGAAAGGGCCACTACTTTCACGTGGGACGGAAGGTGGATGATTACTTCTTCCCAAACCGCACCGCGGGATCGGTCTGCTAAGTAGTGAACTTCATCCATCACTACATGAGATAGATCACTTAAATTACGTCCTTCGTAAAGCATGTTACGCAGAACTTCTGTAGTCATGACAACTATCGATGCGTCACCATTGATGCTGTTGTCGCCAGTTAATAATCCAACATTTTCTTCGCCAAATTCGGCGACAAATTCAGAAAATTTTTGATTCGATAATGCCTTTATTGGAGTCGTGTAAAAACACCTGGTCTGTTTACTTAGCGCCAAGTAAACAGCAAACACGCCAACAACAGTTTTGCCAGCGCTTGTCGGCGCGGCAACTAAAACACTTTTATTGTTTTGCAGATGAATGCAGGCATCAATTTGAAATTGATCAAGGTCATATGGCCGATCTGATTGAAATTGTCCAAATAGTGTCTTCTTAAGTGCGGACCTTGCTTTCGCTGCGGCAAAAAGCTGCGCAGGAGATTCGGTCATACCTAAACATTATTTGTTTTAGGGACTAAAAGTTGGATGTGGTTAGGTAAAACACTGAATGTGGCTGGACCAAAACCCATGCGTTCACCGTCAGCGTAGATCGGATAGCGCTCGCCAGTAATTTCAATAGTGCTTGTCTGCTCGACACTAACTTTCGGATGATAAACATGCCGTCCAGAAAAAACTGTTGGTAAGACTTTTACTAGAGTTTTTCTGTTTGCTTGGTCAACAATCGTTAATGCAAAAAGGCCATCTTTCAAATCTGCAGAAGGTGTTATTTTCATTCCGCCACCGTACGAGGAAGTGTTGCCTACAGCGATGAGAGTAAATCTTCCAGTCAATTCTTGATCATTAAATCTCAAATTTAATTTTGTCGGGGCTAGATCTTTAAGTTCGCCGAAAACTGAAGCGAGATATTTAAGTGGGCCATCAGGACCAGAGATTTTGTTAGCACGTTCATTAACAAGGGCATCAAAACCGCATGAAGCTACAGCTGCATAATATTTTCGTTCTCCATCAGGAAAAGTTATTTGTCCGACATCGATAATTTCAGACAATCCATCATTAAGGGTTGCTAAAGCACGTTCCAGATTTTTTAAACCGACGTGTCTAGCGAAGTCATTGCCAGTTCCCATAGGTAACACTGCGAGTTTTACTGGAAGATCAATAATTGAATTCAAACCTAAATTCACTGTGCCATCACCGCCACAGGCAACCAAGGTTATATCTTGATGATCTTTACTTAGCATTTCTATTTCGGCACGGATCGATTGCACATCATGTCCAGCAACTTGATATGCGCCGTTATTCTTTAATTGCAGAATTATTTGGCGATATTTTGGCTTACGCATCGCTACAGGTTTGATCAATAATGCAAACATTTGTTTAAAACTTTAGTGAATTACAGTGGCGATTGTTGGTCATCTGACCACTGATCGGTGCCAATTCTTTTGGCAATCCGAGCACGTCGTCGATCATTTAGAAGCGCGACACCAAGAGCCAAAGCCGATAGCAGAATCATTGGAATAGCCACGATAGTCATCCCGACCGGATCTCCATTTGGTGTGGCTACTGCCCCAAAAACAAAACTTCCCAAAATAATCCAACGCCAGGCAGCTGCAATTTTGGCGCCAGTAAGAATTCCCGCGAAGTTTAATGCAACAAGGATAAGCGGAAGTAGGAAACCTATTCCAAAAAACAAAGTGAGTTGCAAGAAAAACGAAAGATACAGATCCACGCTTGTTACGTTGGTAACTTCTGCTGGAGTAAAGTCAAAAAGCACTTTAAGCATCCTTGGCATAACGTAGTAAGCCAAGGAAACTCCAGCTAAGAAAAGTGGCGTTGCGAGCCCAGCAAAAATGTATGCCCATTTCTTTTCGTTGCGATGTAAGCCAGGCGAAATAAAACGCCAAAGTTGATACAACCAAATCGGTGAAGTTAGTAATAAACCTGCATACAGAGAAAGTCGCAACTGTAACGAGAATCCGCTAGTTACACCGGTCAAAGCTAGTTGGGCATTGTCACCGGCTACTTCGTCGAATGGACCTCGAATCACACCAAAGATGAAACTGAACTCACTCCAAACAACAACGGATCCAACTAAGACCGCTAACGCGCTTTTTGCCAGGCGATTTCGGAGTTCACGAAGATGCTCAGCAAGCGTCATAGCTCCTGAACCGTCATTCATTCTTTAAATGTCACCAGATTTTTCGTCAGACTTCTTTTTTCCTTCTGAATCCATTTCAGATTTGAAGATTCGAATCGAACGTCCAACACTTCGGGCTGCATCGGGAAGCCGCTTAGCGCCAAAAAGCACGATTACTAAAAGTAAAAGTATGATGGCGGCTGGTGAATCAAAAAGGGCTCGCATTGGCTTCTCCTATAAATTAATTAACTTCACTTTAATCGATGTGGTTCAACTGACGCCATTTTGCTTTTTTTTCAGCGACTAATTCAACTAATTCCGTGGGGGCTATCGCTCTTAACTGGCCGGCACTAGCCAAAATTTCGCGCGCCATCCAATTTAGATTATGTACGGCATAAGTAACCGAGTATTCAGTGTCAGAAATAAGTTTGGACTCGAGAACAAATTCTGGGTCTAATTCAAGGTAGGCCTCTTTGGTTGCGCTAATTTCAAC
>CAYVZD010000001.1:12824-19013 GCA_964456135.1 uncultured Bifidobacterium sp. | reverse complement strand
GCATTCATAAACTTCATTTGCAAGGATGCCAGAACTCGATTGTCGATCACGCCAGGTATTTGAGCTAAATAATGCAAGCCACTTATGATCTGTAAACTTTGTGCAGCTGAAAATGTGATTGGTCTGGTGAGGCCTTTGGCATCACTGACATAAATGCTGTCTGCGTCTTCAAAATCAATATCTACGAGTTCCCCACCAAACTGACCCGGACCAGTCAATACAGCTAGTTGCAAAAGATCAAGAACTTCTTTTTCAGAGAGAGAAAAGTGATGTGCAATTTGTGTAACAGAAGCGCCTTGGTTCATTGTTATCCAAGGCAACATTTCAATAAGTTTTGCAAGTCTATTTTTCATAAATACTCGCAAAACTCAATTTATAGTTGATCAAATCCTTAAGTTCCGAAGGTGTAATCACTTCAACTACATCACAGTTACGCAATATTTCTTTCGAAATTTGATCGATTGAAATTTTTTCAAAGGTTAGTAGATCTGACTCATGTCCATACTCAATGTCGTTGGCTAGGATTCGCAATTCTCCAGCCACTTCTTTAGCCACACGGACTTGAACGCTCTTTAGTGTGGGTTCATAACTTTCCCATTTTTCAATAATGGAATTTACGTTTAAATTAGCTGGCGCATCTTCTATGGCGGTTTCATTCGAAATAGTGACTTGAGAAACTACTCGGGAAAGTTTGAATACACGCTCTTCCCCTTTATTTTGGTCAAATCCGATTAAGTAACTTTGTCCACGACTGAGAAAAATTCGCCAAGGTGCTACTGTTCGCGAGGTTTCTTGTTTTGATTTAATACTGAAGTAATTAAATTCAACACATTTTCCTTGACTTTTAGCTTCTGCTATTACTTCCAAAAAAGTAGCTTGTCTGGCCAAATCTAATTCAAATTTAGCTGGGTAAATTTCTCGAGTGGTTAGTTTTTGAACCGCCTGAGTAAGCGCATTACCAATTTCTTGCCCATAGGTTTGGCTTGAAGTCCAAGCACTTGCTGCGACATTGAGTAGTGCTCGTTCCTCGCTAGTTAGTGAAATTTCAGGCATTAACCAATCTTTGGTTTTGATTAAGTAGCCAAAATTGTCTTCGTGAAATACATCCGTTGGTAAGGCTTCAATTGGAATACCAAGATCCCGAAGATCTTCTTTATCTCGTTCGAACATGCGCTCGAATGCTTCATTTGATTTACCGAAATATCCGGGAACTCTTTTACGAATTTCTTCGCGTTCAATCGGAAATTTAGCGTTTAACAACACAAAAAGTAGATTGAGTTGCCGTTCGGTTTTGGCATCGCCCATGAATCTAGTTTGCTTTATTTAACGGCTAAAAGATCAATTACAAATATCAAAGTCTTCCCGGCTAGCCGATGACCTGATCCAGTTGGACCATAAGCAAGGTGCGGTGGGATAACTAACTGACGCCTTCCCCCAACTTTCATACCTGGTATACCTTCTTGCCATCCAGCAATTAAGCCCTTAAGTGGAAATTCGATGGATTCGCCCCGGTCCCAAGATGCATCAAACTGTTCACCTGTTTCAAACTCAACACCTACGTAGTGAACTTCAACGTTTGCCCCAGGTTTAGCCTCTTGGCCATCACCAAGTGCGATGTCAGTTATTACTAAATCCTTAGGTGCCGGACCCTCTACGAAATCTATTTCTGGCTTTTCCATGTCTCTCCTACAAAAAATCAACTAGGTCAATTACGAAAAGTAAAGTCTCACCTGGTTCAATTCCGCTACCCGGAGGTGGATTTTGACCATAGGCAAGTTCTGCTGGGATTACTAGGACTCGGCGTCCTCCAATTTTCATTCCTGGTACACCTTCACTCCAACCAGCAATTACCTGATCAAGGCCAAACTGAATAGGTGCTCCTCGATCCCATGAAGAATCGAATTTAGCTCCAGTTGTAAGACCGTAACCTGCATAATGGGCCAGCACTGTTGCACCTGCAGGAACACCCTGGCCGGTTCCAACTTTTTGATCAGCTATTTGCAACTCGTTGACTGAAATATCTAATTCGGTAATTTCTACGATCGGCGCACTACCTAAGGTTCCAGTTACCTGAACTCCATTGATACTGATTGGTTCCAGAGGTGTTTGATCTATCGAGGTACTCGTAGCTTCACTTGTTGGTGTGGTGGTTTCTTTCGTTCCGGTACAGCCTGTGAGCAAACCGAGCGCAATTATTGCGACAGCAATTTTCTTGACCATTAGATCACTTTACCAGCACTACATGGCTTCAATTAGTCGCTCAACCCGCTCATCTACATTTAAGAATGGATCTTTACACAAAATAGTTCGCTGAGTTTGATCATTCATTTTCAAATGAACCCAATCGACCGAAATGTCTTTATTTTTTGCTTGTGCTGCAGAAATGAAGTCGCCACGAAGTTTGGCCCTTGTGGTTTGTGGTGGAGTTGTTTTAGCTTCCTGAACTTGCACTTCTGTTGAAAGGCGATTTGCCAATCCTTTTCTTTCCAACATGTAGAAAAGGCCTCGATTTGTTGCTATGTCGTGATACATCAAATCAAGCTGGGCAACCCTTGGACTTGTTAAATCCAGCGAATTCTTTTCCATGTACGAGTCGAGCAATTTTTTCTTAATCGCCCAATCTATGTCTTTTTCAATCAACGAGTAATTCCCAGATTCAATGGCAACTAATGCTCGTTCCCAGAGTTCAAGTGATGTTTGCAGTGTCGGATTTAGTTGTTCTTGGGCGCTGAATTCTTTGGCAAGTCTTAAATATTCAAATTGAAGTTCTAACGCAGTTAACGACTGGCCAGATGCCAAAGTAATAACTCCCCGACCTGTAATGTCATGTGATACATCACGAATAGCCCGAATCGGGTTATCTAAAGTAAAGTCGCGTTTCAAAAAACCACTTTCTAGCATTCTCAACATGAATTCCATAGACGCCACTTTGAGCATCGTCGTCATTTCACTCATGTTTGAGTCACCAACAATTACGTGTAATCTGCGGTAACTCTCAGAATCTGCATGTGGTTCGTCTCGGGTATTTATTATCGGTCGTGATCGAGTAGTTGCGCTTGAAACACCTTCCCACATGTGATCTGCTCGCTGAGAGAGTGAATAAATCGTGCCCCGTGGTGTTTCTAGAACCTTTCCGGCTCCACTAATTAACTGTCTACTAATTAAAAACGGAAGTAAAGCCTCGATTTGCGTCAGGTAATCAGCCCGTCTCCTAATTAAATAATTCTCATGGCATCCGTAAGAGTTTCCGCTTGAATCAGTATTGTTCTTAAATAAGTAGATCTGACCAGAAATACCTTCTTGCGCTAACCGTTCTTGTGCGTCCGCAATCAAATCTTCAACGATTCTTTCGCCAGCCCGATCATGGATTACTAGCTGAGAAATGTCATCACACTCTGCAGTTGCATATTCTGGATGACTGCCAACATCTAAGTAGAGTCTTGATCCATTTGTTAAAAATACGTTGCTACTTCTACCCCAGGCAACTACGCGTTTAAATAAATAACGTGCTACTTCATCAGGCGTCAGTCGCCTTGTTCCCTCAAACGTACAAGTAACGCCAAACTCTGTTTCAATTCCATAAATTCGGCGATGTTGAGTGCTCATGTTTGGACTTACTGTCCACCTTTTTGGACGAAACTTTTCACAAACTCTTCAGCATTTTCTTCTAACACAAGATCAATTTCGTCAAGAATGTCAGTGACATCAAAAGTATTGGCAGACGAAGTAGGCATTGTGACTTCTACAATTTCTTCAGATTTCGAATTGCTTGCTGATCTAAATTCTCGTTCAGTCATTGAAACCCACCTTTGGCCTAAGCAGTAATGCTCTGTAACTACAGCCTACGTTAGGCCTAGGCGCCACTTAAGACAGACACAAAGTCTGGGGCACTTAGACCTTTTTCAAATAAGTGTCCAGTTAATTCCTTGGTTCCTTTTCGTGCATCAACGGTGTTTAGCCGCACCATAGGTTGATCTATTCCAAGGTCGAAGATAATTGAATCCCACGATGCAGCCGCAATTTGTTGTTCATAATTAGCTACACACTTACCTCGGAAAAAAGCCCGAGTATCCGATGGTGGATTGACAATGGCGTTATTCACTTGCTCTTCGCTGAATAATGTTCGCATCCGACCCTTTTTTTGCAATACAAGTGCTAATCCTTTGTCTGCGCGCAGATCTGCATACTGAATGTCCACAGTTTCTATTCGGGAGTCATTCCAAAGTGCATTATCTCGAATTCGATACGCATTCATAATGTTAAATTTTGCGATCCAATCGATTTCATTAGCTAGACTCATCGGGTCAGTTCGGAGTGTACTGATTACCCGTTCCCAATTAGCCAAAACATCGATTGTCATGGGGTCATCTTTCCCACGTTCTTGGACATAATTTTTAGCTTGACTTATAAACTCTTCTTGAATTTCAAGTGCCGATATTGTTTGGCCATTCTTCTTGGTCAGAAGCTTCTTGAATTCATAATCATGACTGACTACATGCATGTACGAAACCGGATCATGTAAGTCAAGGTCAACCGTCAAATAATCGTCTTCAATCATGCTTAGCACTAGTGATGTAGTGCCCAGTTTTAAGTAATTTGCAAACTGAGACATGTTCGCGTCACCAACGATTACGTGTAGCCGCCTAAACTCATCAGGGTTTGCATGTGGTTCATCACGAGTATTTATTATCGGTCGTCTCAACGTCGTTTCTAGGCCAATTTCTGCTTCAAAAAAATCAGCACGTTGAGACATTTGAAAACCTGGTCGTAAACTCTCTTGACCAATTCCGACTCGGCCTGCTCCAGCAAATACACATCTCGTTACAAAAAATGGAGTTAAGTATTTAACTATTCGACCAAACGGAGTTGCCCTACTAAGTTGATAGTTTTCGTGCGTGCCGTAACTCACACCTTTGCCGTCTGTGTTGTTCTTATAGGCAGTAATTAATTCACCGGTTAATTTGCTGGCATGAATTGCACTTAATTGCATTATTCGATCCCCAGCCGCATCCCAAAGTGCTGCATCAAGCGGATTAGTTACTTCAGGAGAAGAATATTCTGGATGAGCATGATCAACGTAAAACCTCGCTCCATTAGAGAGCACAACATTAGCTAAACCATAATCTTCATCAGTTAATTGACTTGGATCTGCCTCCGCACGGCTTAAATCAAATCCGCGAGCATCTCTAAGTGGTGATTCAACGTCATAGTCCCAACGCATTCTCTTTATCCGATTAGGCATGGTTAAATCGGCGTAAGCGTTTACGACCTGACTCGACAGCACCATTGGATTTGCAGATGGGTTAGTTGGGCTAGCGATACCGAATTCGGATTCGATCCCCATAATTCTATGGACAGACATATTTACTTCTTTTAAATGTAATGCGAAGTTACATTAGTCGTATCGATAGTTCTGCCCGATTCAAACCCTTGTTCATCTTGAATCAGCGTTCGCATGAACACAATTCGTTCACCTTTTTTACCTGAGATTCTGGCCCAGTCATCGGGGTTTGTCGTATTCGGTAAATCTTCGTTTTCTCTAAACTCTTCGCGAGCAGCTTTCAAGAGATGTTCTAGTTTGATTCCAGATTCGTTTGTCACAAGGTAATTCTTAATAGCATCTTTTTTAGCCCGAGCTACGATGTTTTCAATCATTGCCCCGCTGCTGAAATCTTTGAAATAGAGAATCTCTTTTTCACCATTTGCATAAGTAACTTCCAGAAATTCATTTTCTGGGGTTGTGCTGAACATTTGTGCGATTAATTCATCAATCATGTTTGAAACTGCATCCTGGGTGCTTCCATATTTGGCAATTTCACTTTCATGAATTGGCAAATCTGAAGTTAAGTAAATTTTGAAGATTTCCTTGGCTGCCTGAGCGTTCGGTCGTTCTATTTTGATCTTTACATCCAACCGACCCGGACGCAGAATTGCCGGGTCAATCATGTCTTCGCGATTGGAGGCACCGATAACTATTACGTTTTCAAGCGACTCAACTCCATCAATTTCAGCCAATAATTGCGGAACAATGGTGTTCTCCACATCACTGGAAACTCCAGTGCCACGAGTTCTGAAAAGACTATCCATTTCGTCAAAGAAAACGATGACCGGAGTTCCTTCGTTTGCCTTATCTCGGGCACGTTGGAAAATTAAACGAATTTGTCGCTCTGTTTCACCAACGTACTTATT
>CAYVZD010000001.1:0-12724 GCA_964456135.1 uncultured Bifidobacterium sp. | reverse complement strand
ATTTGATTTCCTAAGCCACCGATGTCTTCGTAATCAACATCCGGGACTTCCTCAAGAACTAATTCTTCGACTTCAGTTTTATTAACCAGTTCAAAAGCAAAACCTGAACGAGTATCGAAAAGTAAACTATCGCCGGTCTTTAAGGGAGTATTTTTTAACGGCTGAGCTAGCAGAACTATGCGTTCTTCAGAATTTCGTCCAATAACTATGGCTCGTTCACCATCTGGAAGTAACTCATGAAATGTAGCCATCTCGCCGTGTGTTTCAAAATCGCCGGCCACAACCACGTTCATGGACTCATTGAGAATTACTTCTTGACCCGGTTTTAGTGATTTGGCATCAATACTTGGCGCAATTTCAACACGCATCTTGCGACCGTTCACCGCAACGTTTACTAAACCATTACCAGCTTCGCCTAAGTATGTTGCGTAACCGTTTGGTGGCGAACTTAATTTATCTATTTCATTTTTCAGCCCAATTATTTGTTCACGGGCGTCACGAAGGGTAGCTGCTAATTTTTGATTATTTTCGGCCAACTCATCGATTTTTGCATGCAAAGCTCGAGTTTGATCATTTTGCGCAGTCACTTCTGACAATTTAGCTTTCCTCCACATATGACTTTACTTCGGTGGCAGTACTTTCTGCACCTTTAGCCGGCCTAATTCGACGTGGAGGTAGCACTGTTCCAGGAGCTAGTCGACGGGCAAGCACAAGAAAGCCGGTATGCCCATGCATTTTGTGGTCAGGTCTGACTGCAAGTCCTTCGACGTGCCAGTTTCGCGCAATTAATTCTTGTGCTTGCGGATCGGTGAACTCTTTTGTGTCTCTAATTTGTTCAACATAATTGGACATTTGCGTTGTAGTGGCAACATAAACCATAACTACACCACCAGGTTTCAGAATCCGTGAAACTGTCGGTATACATTCCCAAGGAGCTAACATGTCAAGGATTACTCGGTCGACAGAGTGATTCGGCAGCACAATTGCTTGATCTTGTAAATCACCCAAGTGAACGTTCCAATTATTTGGCAACTTGCCAAAAAAAGCCTGCACATTTTTTTTAGCAATTTGTGCAAAATCTTCTCGACGCTCAAAACTGTGAAGTAATCCGGTTTCACCAATAGCTCTAATTAATGAGCAAGATAAAGCCCCTGATCCAACGCCAGCTTCGACCACAACTGCACCTGGATAAATATCTGTAAACCCAACAATTGCCGCTGCATCCTTTGGATAAATTACGGCTGCACCACGAGGCATGGCTAGAACAAAATCACTAAGCAAAGGCCGAAGGGCAAGGTAAGTCATATTTCCAGTTGAAGTAACTGTCACACCTTGAGGTTTACCAATAATTTGTTCATGAGCAACACTGCCGTGTGTTGTAAAAAAGGATTTTCCAGGTTCAAGAACAAGTGTGTACTTGCGACCCTTGGTGTCAGATAACTGCACCCGATCACCTGGTTTAAATTCGGCTGATTCGCTCACCGCACTATTCTTTCAGGAATTTTCACTGTGCTAACCCGCAGTATTACAGGCTTAACACATTCGAGATAAGGTTAATTCGCAATAAAGAAGGAAAAAATATTGGCCATCAAACCTAATTTCCCCGCGGATTCAACTATCGTGATTGCTGCTTTCGGAGGATGGAGTGATGCCGGTGCATGTGCCACTGACGCAATAAGTCACCTTATTGAAGTCTGGGATGCGCAGTTAACTTTTGAATTGCCGATCGATGAGTATTATGACTTCAGCTTCAACCGACCTGAGATTGAAACAGATGAAAATGGAAAGCGTCAACTGACATGGCCGGGAGCAAAAATTTATGAAGCAAAATCCTCTGAGCTGTCGAACACAAAAATTTTCTTAATTCAGGGTGATGAGCCAAATCTTCGCTGGACTGCATTTGCTAACCAACTATTAGATCAACTACCAGCAAGTGAAAGCACAGTGTTAATTACACTTGGCGCAATGCTTGCTGAAGTCCCCCACACCAGACCCGTTCCAATAAACGGCACAACTTCTAATGAAGAGCTCGCTTTATTAACAGGTTATAACGCGTCTAACTATGAGGGACCTACCGGAATAATTTCCGTTATTGCTTTCGAGGCTGCTAATCGAAACATTCCGGCAGCATCTATTTGGGCTGCGTTACCGCATTATGTAGGTGCTCCACCTTGTCCAAAAGGAACCTTGGCACTTATTCGAGGTATCGAAGATGTTTTGGATACTTCAATTCCAGTGTTGGATCTTGTCGAAGATGCCAGAGCGTGGCAAACCGGTGTCGAAGAGTTAGCTACTGAAGATGAAGAAGTAGCTGAATACATTCGATCGTTAGAAGAAACTCAAGATACTGCCGAACTACCCGAGGCATCAGGTGAGGCGATCGCTCGCGAATTCGAACGTTATTTACGACGCCGCGAAAAATAATTATTTACTTTTTCGGTATTCACGAATGCTATTGGCAGTTGCGGAATCAAAAGTTGAAACTTCATCTTGATTGGCTAAATAAGGTGCAATTGCATTAGCTAGTTCTTTTCCTAATTCGACACCCCATTGATCAAATGAATTTATCCCCCAAATAACACCTTGAACAAAAACCATGTGTTCATACAGGCTAACTAGAGATCCAAGTACTCGTGGAGTTAACTGAGTAAAAGTAATCAAAGTAGTTGGCCTATTTCCAGGCATTACTTTATGAGGAATCAGATTTTCTGAAACGCCATTGTCTCGTAGTTCCTGTTCAGTTCGCCCAAAAGCTAAAACGGCCGCTTGGCCAATTGCATTACTGATTAGAACGTCATGATGAGTCTTAATAGGCGCATTCGTTTTTGCCGGATACAGAATGTCGCAAGCAACAACTGACGTGCCTTGATGAATCAATTGATAAAAAGAATGTTGCCCGTTTGTACCTGGTTCTCCCCAATAAATAGCACCAGTTTCAACTTCAACTGGCAGGCCATCTCGGGTAACTGACTTACCGTTACTTTCCATAATCAACTGTTGAAGATAAGCAGGAAATCTTTTTAGATTTTGATCGTAAGGCAAAACTGCTACGGAACTTATCCCAAGTAAAGACCTATTCCACAATCCGATTAATCCGAGTAGCGCCGGTACATTTTGCTCGAGCGGAGTTGAGGCAAAGTGTTTATCCATCTCATGAAATCCCGAAAGTAATTCGGAAAAATTCTCTGGACCTATCGCGATCATCGTGGATAAACCAATCGCACTATCCATTGAATATCTACCACCAACCCAGTCCCAGAATCCGAACATGTTCTCGGGAGAGATACCAAACTCAGTAACTTTTTTGCTGTTGGTTGATAGAGCAACGAAATGTTTTGCTACTAGTTCATCAGCGTTGGCCGATACTGTTTTAAGTAAGTATTCTCTTGCACTTGTGGCATTGAGCATTGTTTCTTGAGTTGTAAATGTTTTACTTGCCACAATAAATAAAGTTTGTTCGGGTTCAATTTTGGATAGAACCGCAGCCAAGTCAGCAGCATCTACGTTGCTGACGAAATGAAATTCGATACTAGGTATGCAATACGGCTTGAGCGCCTCACTAGCCATTACTGGTCCGAGATCTGAACCACCAATCCCAATGTTGACTACGTGTTTTATGGGTTTTCCCGTAGCGCCAAGCCAATCACCAGATCTAATTTGCGTTGCAAACCTCCTCATTTGGTCCAGAACATCGTGAACCAGTGGAACGACGTCTTGACCATCAATGACCAATGACTCACTTTTGGGCATGCGCAATGCTGTATGAAGAACTGATCTATTTTCGGTGTTATTAATTTTTCTACCTGAAAACATCGAAGTAATAGCCTCAGGTAGCTGACGAGTCCTAGCTAGCGAAACTAATTTTTCTAAAAGGTCAGAATTAATTCGCTGTCTGGAGAAATCAATCGATAAATTTGGTGCTGCAAAAATCAAGTTTTTGATCCGCGTGGGCTCTTGCGCAAAAAGTTCACGCAAATGTTTTCCTGAGAATGCTTTGGCTTCATCCTTTAAATGCGCCCACTCTGGCGCTGTGGTAACTGATGTTCCAAGCATTTAATACTCCCCTGAATCAAGGTAATCTAAGACTAGGTTAACTATTCAAATACGCCTGGAAAGTATGGGAGTTTGGCGTGGCAAATTCAAATCATTTTGGAATGATTGGTTTGGGTCGGATGGGCGCAAACATAGTCAAACGCCTCGCTCAAAATGATATAAATAGTGTCGTTTATGACACCAGTGCTTCCGCACGTGAAGATTTGGTTGCATTTGATTCAACCAGAATCACATCAGCAGATTCCTTGACGCAGTTAGTAACTCAACTCGCAGCTCCTCGGACAGTTTGGGTAATGGTCCCCGCTGGAGAAATTACCGAGAATGTAATCGCGCAATTACTCAATCATCTATCACCAGGTGACGTCATTATTGATGGTGGGAATAGTTATTACCGTGATGATCTACGGCATTCAAAGTCAGCCAAAGAAAAAGGAATTCACTTTCTTGATGTAGGCACCAGTGGAGGCGTTTGGGGTCTTGAACGCGGATACTGCCTAATGATTGGTGGCGACGAAAATGCCGTCAAAGGTCTGACCAATATTTGGAATGCACTCGCCCCTGGAGTTGAAAGCGCACCAAGAACTGCGGGAAAAGTTGGAAATGTAACCCCAGCTGAACAAGGTTGGTTACATTGCGGACCATCAGGTGCAGGTCACTTTGTAAAAATGATTCACAATGGAATTGAATACGGATTAATGGCAGCTTATGCAGAAGGACTAAACATTCTGCAAAATGCTAATGAGGGCAACAAATCACGTACGAAAGATGCAGAGACTGCCCCGCTTACTAACCCCGAGTTTTATCAGTACGACTTCGACATTGCTGCTATCACAGAACTATGGCGTCGAGGAAGCGTTGTTTCCTCTTGGCTTCTAGATCTGACTGCCCAAGCTTTGAGCCAGTCCCCGGAGTTATCGGAATATTCAGGTCAAGTTTCTGACTCTGGCGAAGGTAGGTGGACAGCGATCGCAGCAATTGAAGAAGGTATACCGGCTCCAGTACTTACTGCTGCAGTATTTTCAAGATTTGAATCCCGGTCACGTGGGCAGTTTGCAAACAAAGTTTTATCCGCCATGCGCAAACAATTTGGTGGACATCAAGAGAAGAAAAGCTAATTAAATGCAAACTTGGAGTTCAGTTGAAGTTCCTAATCTTGATTTAGCGATACCTACTCCAAGAATATTCGATTCTAAAACCCAAGATCTCAAAGAGCTTCGAATTGATTCTGATTGCACTATTTATGTCTGCGGAATAACGCCTTATGATGCAACTCACTTAGGTCATGCTGCAACTTACGTAGCCTTTGATACCTTAATTCGAATCTGGACAGCTGCTGGAAGCAAAGTTAAGTACGTTCAAAACGTAACTGACATAGATGATCCCTTGCTAGAGCGGGCTGCATTGTTAAATCGAGATTGGCAAGACATCGCGCAAGAGCAAACCAATTTATTCAAATCAGACATGGAAGCTTTGCGCGTAATTCCACCGGCAAACTACATTGGCGCAGTTGAATCGATTCCACTTGTCGTAGAACAGATTAAGCAACTTGCCAAAAGTGATGCTACTTACGAATTAGCTGGTGACATTTATTACCCAATAGCTAAAAGTGAACTGGCTGGAAAGATTGCCCATCTCTCTAGAGATGAAATGATTGAAATTTTTAGCGCCAGAGGTGGCGATCCGGCCCGCGTAGGTAAACACGATCCACTAGATGCCCTCCTTTGGAAACATGAACGTCCAGGCGACCCAAGTTGGCCAACGGAAATAGGTGCTGGCAGACCCGGATGGCACATTGAGTGTGCCGCAATAGCCCTTAAATATTTAGGTCAGACGATTGACGTACAAGGTGGCGGAAGTGATCTGAAGTTCCCACATCACGAAATGTCGGCTGCTCATGCACAAAGTGCAACACACAAAACATTTGCTCGAAATTATGTTCACACCGGGATGGTTGCGCTTAACGGTGAAAAAATGAGTAAATCACTTGGGAATTTAGTTTTTGTTTCAAAACTCTGTGCAAGTGGTGTCGATCCGATGGCTATTCGACTTGCCATTTTGGCTAATCATTATCGATCAGATTGGGAATGGTCGGATGAAAAGCTAACTTCTGCACAAGATCGTCTTAATAATTGGCGCGCTGCTTTTAAACATGACATGGCTGCACCAGAAGTAAGTTTGCAAATAGCTGATGCACTCTCTCAGGATCTAAATACTCCAAGTGCTTTAGCAGTTATCGATGACTGGGCTAAGCGAACATTGACAAGTAAAAACTCAGATCTTGATTCAAACCAAATTATGAAACAAACAGTTGATGCACTTCTAGGTGTAATTTAGTTGAACTGGTTCTCATAACGTGACCTTAAATAATGAAGAATTTAAAGTATTAGGTCAATTAGCTAACGCTTCAAATGCAACTTTGTTAGTTGAAAAAGTTGGGACTAAGTACATCTATAAACCGCAAAGTGGCGAGCGGGAACTATGGGATTTTCCTACCGGAACTCTCTACCAGCGAGAACGCGCTGCCTATGTTGCTGCTCAACTTTTTAATTGGGATTTTGTACCTGAAACGACAATCGCACATGGCCCTTTTGGGATCGGTAGTTTGCAGATATGGCAAGAAAGTGAAATAACCGAAGTTGACATTTTTGCTCCCGATGAAATTCCAACCGATTGGCTAAAAGTTTTTTCTGGAGTAGATGAACATGGACAACAAGTTATTTTGGCGCATTCTAGAGATAGCCAACTAGAAAAAATCTGTCTTTTTGATGCAGTGATTAATAACGCAGACCGAAAAGCTGGACACTTACTGACGGATGCTTCTGGAAAAGTATGGGCAGTTGACCATGGCGTAACTTTTAATGAAGAGCCTAAATTAAGAACAGTACTTTGGGGTTGGATTGGTGAACCCATCTCTCCTGATCTCATCATCGATCTAGAATCTGGATTGCAAAAAATTGACCAAAGCGAGTTAACCGAACTACTCAGTGAGATTGAACTAATTGAATTAACTAATCGAATTGAACAAACTATTAGCGCTGGACGGTATCCAGCACCTAACCCAAACTGGCCTGCAGTACCCTGGCCAGTTTTTTAATCAGCCTCTTCGCTTATAACCGTTTGCTCTAGGGCAAATATGCCCGCGGGGATCCAATGGATTTTCACAAAGTGGACAATTTGGTCGACCCGCAGCAACTACGGATTTCGCTCTTAAACAAAAACCTCTTGCATAGGTTCCGCTCATTCGCACACGTAGAACATCAGGACCTTCATCACTATCTTCTTCGAGTTCTGGGACATCATCTAAATACTCAGTAACTGCATGGGCTTCAACAACAACTTGCGCAGTAATGGAATTCCAACCCAAAGCAATAGTGCCAACTCGCATCTCTTCTTCAATTGGACTGTCTAGTGGCTCTAAATCGGCAGGTCCAGAATTAACAATCTGTCGACCTTCTAATTTAGAAACCTGATCCAGTAATTCAGTCATTCGATCAGCAAGTAAATCGACTTGCTGTTTTTCTAGCGCAACACTAACTAATCTATTTCCAGATTTTGCTTGCAAAAAAAATGTACGTTCTCCTGGTTGACCCACTGTTCCAACTACGAATCGCTCAGGATTATCAAATAAGTGAACTACTCTGGTCATTTCGTAGTTTCCTGACCCGTTTGTCCGCCGACCGTAGGCTCAGCAACCTTCGCTAAAGATTGCACCCAACCATCACCGGTATCGTTAACTTTCAGCACGCCGGTATCGTCACCTTTGATTCTTAGAACACTAACGCTGGCTGGCTCGACATATATTCTTTGAAACTTAGCTAATTCAAGCCCAAGGGCATGGGCAATTATTGCTTTTATGATGTCACCGTGACTTATCGCTGCCCAGATGAATTCGTCACCATGAATTTCAGTTAACTTTTGGTCGAGATTTAAGACAGCACTAATTGCTCGATCTGACATTGCTTGCATACTCTCACCGGCAGGAAAAATAACTTCGTGTGGCGCATTTCGCACAGTTTGCCATAGCGGCTCATTAGCAAGATCAGCTAACTTTTTTCCAGTCCAGTCGCCGTAGTCACATTCAGTTAAATTTTCTTCGATACTAAAAGAATTTTCTGGGAATACCAGTGAGGCTGTTTGTTGAGTTCGTTCAAGCGGACTAGTCGCTACATGCTTGACATTCAGTCCAGAAAATTTATCCCGGAGATTTTCGCAAGACTTTATTCCAACTTCGTCTAGTTCAACACCAGCACTTCGACCAGCAAGAACACCTTGTGCATTTGCATGCGTTCTACCGTGACGAATTAGAATCAATGTACCCACGTCAGAATCCTATTTGCTTGGGATAGAAGATGATTAGTGGTTCGCTAAGCGCTTACTTGCCTCATGTTCAGTTATATTCAGCCATAAAACTCAACTCGAAACAGCGCCCACTTGCAGCAAAACAAGTAGCAACGAGCCAAGTGCCACTCGATAAACGACAAATGGCATGAACGACTTGGACTTCAAGTAATTCATTAATGCAGAAATTACGAAATATCCAACTACAAAAGCAATAAAAGTTGCCAACAAAGTCGCTGGCCAATTTACAAAATCATCTGATCCAATGTCTCGTGCAGTAAATAAGCCACTGCCAATAACTGCAGGAATAGCAAGTAAGAACGAATAACGAGCAGCGAATTCACGCTTAAATCCCATCGCTAAACCGAAGGTAATAGTTGCACCCGATCTACTAACACCAGGGATCAGGGCTAACGCTTGACCAATTCCAAAAACTAGAGCATGTTTTGGCTTTAAATTAGAAAAATCTTTAACATTTTTTCCGATTCGATCAGCCAAGCCCAGAAGTATTCCCATAAAGATAAGACTGAAAGATACGAGGTAAAGATTCCTTGCTGTTGTTTCTATTTCAGTTTTAAAAGTTACGCCCAAGATCGCTATCGGAATTGAACCCAAAACTATGTACCAACCAAGTTTGGCGTGGTCATCTTGTGGGCGCTGAAACCTGGTTACGCTGCGTAACCAACTTCTACTAATTGCAGCTAGATCTTTTCGAAAATAAATCAAAACCGCCAATTCAGTTCCTAATTGGCTTACTGCAGTGAAAGCAGCGCCAGGATCTGGCCAACCAGCAAGTTTAGAAATAATCAAAGTATGCGCCGACGAGCTAATAGGTAGAAATTCTGTAAGACCTTGAGAAATCCCCAGAATTATTGCCTGCAACCAAGATAGCTGTTCGGTCACTCAACACGCCTAACGTTAGTTGCTCTAGGTATTAAGTGTAAAAGGCTAATCTGCATTTATGTCTGCTGTGTGGGAGTTTCGAGAGGTTAAATTCTCGGCAACTGCAAAACGCGGTGAAATTCGTTCGCTATTAACGACAATGGCCGAAATTGAACGCTGGGAAATTGACCGCGTTCGAATTACACACGACGGAAGGCGCTGGGTTAGATTGCGCAGGAAAACTTTCCTAGTTGCCCGCACTGCTTAACTTAAGCTGATCTAACGAACCGATCCATTACCTTCACGCCAAATTCCAAACCAGTTACTGGTACACGTTCATCGACTCCGTGGAACATGGCGCTGAAATCAAGTTCTGGTGGCAAAAGTAATGGTAAAAATCCGTAACACTTAATTCCTAAAGTGCTGAAAGCTTTAGCATCAGTTCCTCCAGATACGGTGTACGGCACTGGTGTTCCAAATGGATCCTCGGCGCGAATTGCTGCAGACATCGCCTCAACTAGCGGGCCTTCAAAAGGTGCTTCTAACGCGATTCCATTTACGACATCTTCGCGAACCACACCAGGTGGTAACAAATTCTCAATGTCTTTGATGAGTTCATCTTCAAACCCTGGAAGGAATCGGCCATCAATCATTGCTTCAGCTGTCCCTGGAATTACATTGTGTTTGTAACCTGCATTCAACATAGTTGGATTTGCTGTGTTGGAAAGTGTGGCACCGATTATTCTGGCGATCGGACCAAGTTGTGCAAGTAAAGTTTCTGGATCCTCGGCACTTAGTTCCATTCCTAAAGCATCTGAAACGGCTTTGATAAAGTCTCGGACAGTCGGAGTTAAGGCTAAATCAAATTTGTGATTACCAACTGCTGCAACTGCTTCGGCTAATCGAGTGACAGCATTGTCATTATTTAGGAATGATCCATGACCTGCAGTCCCCTCTGCACGAAGTTTCATCCATCGGATACCTTTTTCAGCCGTTTGAACTAAATACAGGCGGACATCATCGCGAAGTGTTAATGAAAAGCCACCAACTTCGCCAACTGCTTCAGTTGCATCTCTGTACCACTCAGGATGATTCTGAACTAACCAAACTGAGCCATGTTCACTACCTGCTTCTTCGTCCGGCAAAAAATCTAAAATAATGTCTCGATCAGGCATCACTCCATTACGTGCCCAAGACCGGACCATAGCTAGCAAAATTCCGTCGCCATCTTTCATGTCAACGGCGCCTCTACCCCAAATCATTCCATCGTGTATTTCGGCAGAGAACGGATCAAAAGTCCAATCCTTTGCTTGCGCAGGAACTACGTCTAAGTGACCATGTAATAACAAGGCTGGTCGATCTGGATTTTTTCCAGGGATTCGCGCGTTTACACCTTGACGTTTTGCACTTGTAGTTTCATATCGATGAGCATCAATGCCTACTTCTTTTAACTTTGCTTCAACATACTCGGCCGCCAGTGCTTCACCCGGTCCTGAATCATCACCATAATTCGAGGTATCGATTCGAATTAAGTCGCGAACAATTTCGACGACTTCAGATGTGATGTCTGGCAATGGTTCAACACTTGATCCTGAAATGCTCATACCCACAGTCTGGCGCATTTGAGGCTAACCATGCCAAACAGGTATTCTTACGGGGCTAGGTAACTAGAACCAGTCCGGGTGGCGGAATCGGCAGACGCGCTAGCTTGAGGTGCTAGTGCCCGTTTTAGGGCATGGGGGTTCAAGTCCCCCCTCGGACACGTGTTTGTACTTCAAGTATTTCGAAATCGAATACTTCTCCTAGCCTTGCTGTTCGGCTCTGTATTACCGACCACAATCTCTTGGCTCAGCGGCAATTTAGGAATTCCGCACAACGATGCTTGGGCCTATAGCCGAATTGCTCAAGAATATGCATTAACTGGCCAGATTCAATTATTAGGTTGGAATCGGGCTTCTTTAGTTGGGCAGTTCATACCGTTTCAGGAATTGTTTCAATCACTGAAAACGCAACATGTCGTTGTTTCATTATTTTCGATCATCTTAATACTTAGTGTTTACCAAGTCCTTCGCAACTATGTTTCAGATTCTCAAGCTAGTGTCGGAGCTCTAATTATTGCTGTGTGGCCGGGATACGCATTACTCTCAACGTCATTTATGAGTGACGTTCCAACCATGTCGACAACATTTCTTGCACTGGCATTGGCCCACAAATCCATCAATAAAGATAATTTTGTATTGCTTGGCTTTTCGCTGGTTATCGGTTTTTGGTCCTTCTCGATGCGGGAGCAAGCACTTGCGGCACCAATTGCCATAATCATTTGGGCTTTTCTTTATTATCGAAAAACATCAAAGGCTCGAATTCTTCAGATAGGCATACTCACACTTTGTTCACTTTTGGTAATTATTGTTTTTCAACTTTGGCGTGCTGGATTACCTAATTCCGACCCTGCTTCTTTTGAATTCCGTACCAATGGTTTTTTTGTAGCCGCAAGTGGTTTTACTCGAGCTTATTTTGAGTTTGCACTTGTAATTGTCCCGGCAGCTGTTTTGGTTGGTGCACGTCCAAGAATTAACAAACTTAGAATTTTGGTTGCATTTTTAATTTTAGCATTAGGTGTTTTTCAATACAGTTATGCCGGAGTTGCCGAATTTTTCTTACCTAATTACTTGAGTATTTCTGGTTCGTATAGTTCAGTACTACCGCCAACAGCGAATGTCTTTCCAGAATTTATTTGGACACTAGTTATTTTTTCATCAATTGCGCTAGGTATCTTGGCGATATTTTTACTTCCTGATCGAAAACCCCCGGTAAACCTAATTTCTATTTTTTCCGCATTAGTTGTTTTAGGAACATCGCTTCAATTCTTGATTGATCAAGGTGTGTTTAGTCGATATTTGATACCAATCGCGCCTTATGTCTTTTATTTACTTGTTTCAAATAAAAAATCAGAAATTCTCAAAATAAGGAAAACAAAGTTTAAAATTCTCAATGCGTACGTCCTGGTATGCGTGACTTCACTTTCCTTGGGTCTAATGGCACACTCCTATTCGTTTGATCGCGCTCGATGGGAAATAGCTACTCACATCTCAGAAAATGGACTCGAACCCATGCAAGTTGATGCTGGACTTGAATGGTTGGGCTGGCATTCGCCAAACGGCGTAGTTGGCAATGTTCGTAAAGGATCTGATCCTGGTAAATATTGGGGCTTTAATGTTTTATTCGAAAATAATCCATGTTTTGTTTTGACTCAAAATAAGATTTCCGAGGGTGATGAGACAGGGCTCACTTCAAATTGGTACCTAGTTGATCAAATCGTGTATAAGAAATTCCTCGCCTTTGGTGAAAGTCGACTAAATCTCTACGAAACTTTCCATGAGTCTTGTTTACCAAATTCGAATCAAATTTAAGAATCTTAGTTAATTTGTTTAGAATTAAAAGGTCATGGAAC